>JAFYMV010000006.1 GCA_017548225.1 Bacteroidaceae bacterium
AAAGCACAACCTCCAATACTTGCCACGCTCTCGGGAATGGTGATAGTCTTGAGGCTGCTACAACCCGAGAAAACACAACCTCCGATACTCTTCATACCCTCGGGGATGATGATAGACCTGATGCTGCAATCCTCGAAAGCATAATATCCTATACTTGTCACACTCTTAGGTAAGGTTATGGAAGTAAGACTGCGACAAAGCGAAAAAGCCTGTTTACCTATGCGTGTTACTCCCTCGGGAACATCATATTCACTCACTTTTCTTGATGCAGCAATAAGGGTACCATTAATTATAAGAGCTCCATTATTTTCTGCAGAATTCTTACCCTTAAGTTCAAGATTTGGACAACCTGCAAAAGCTCCTTCGCTAATATCTGTAATGTCATCAGGAAGAACTACACATTCAAGTGCAAGACACCCCGTAAACACCTCAGTTCCAATCCTCTTAATATTATCAGGGATTATAACCCTCTTCAACTGTGTGAAATACTCAGAAGTTTGAGAAACAAACGCTCTATCACCTATCTCCGTGACGGTATATTCCTGCTTATAATAGATTACCTTTTCGGGGATTATCACCTCTTCGGTTACAGATACAGCCTGCTTAATTCGAATAGTTTTCTCCTCTTTACTTATTATCTCGTATGTAAACTTTGCTTCTGCCATGGTTTTATGTTTTAATAGTGATACTATGTTTTAAAGTTAAATTGTCACGATACAATAGTAGAAGTCTACTCCATCTACTGTCTGTTGGTTCCACTCGATATCGTACTCTTTCTCCACCTCAAAGTTGGGATGTGTCTTTGCGCAGGTGCTTTCGGGCTTCAGCCAATGTTTCTGCTTTGTATGCGGTTTGCCTTCTATCATACTGAACTGGTAATTGTTCGAAGTCTCCTTGCCCCCTTTTTTGTAGGAAACATCGTTCGTGACAAAAACGGCAAGACCACCTTTGACTCTGCCAAAACGATTACGAACGAGTTCTACTCTTCGGACATCTTTCCAGAAGTCATACATGCCAAGGTCTTGAGCACCTTGGTTTTTCATTACGTCCACAGGTTTCTTCAATTGTTCGTCGAATCGCGAAATCTGACGTTCTACCTTCTTGGTCTTGTACTTCAATTCTACAGGACAATATTCGCCTTCCTTCTTTACCACAATATCAAGACGGAGCTCGCTCTTCCACACATAATCCTCGAGTTCTTGCCATGGCACATAATACTCCACATCTACATCTTCGTATGCATTGGCAGAGTGGCGCAACCATGTTGCAAGATGCATCTGAAAGTCCCGTTCATTGAAGAGCAACTCATTGTTGTTCTTCAAGAACTCTAATATATCTTCGCGAACTATGTCGACAAGTGTTGTCATCTTTTTAAAATCTTGTGCCTCGGGGGGCGGTCAAGCACCCCGAAGCTATGTTTGGGATATTAATACTCCCCACGTGCAGCCTGGCCCAGGGTGATTTCGTTGGGCACGAGCTTCTTACCCTCGATGTCCTTGATCTGCACAGTAACACCGAAGTTGGTGTCGAAGAGTTTCTCAGCATCGCCCACCTTCATACTGGCCTTGATCTTGAGGCCATCAGCGGTAGTCTTCACATCCTTGGTGGTCTTCTTGTTAAGTGCTGCAAGGGTGAGCTCACCATCGGCAATCTGCACGCCCTTGTAGAACACGAGCGAGAGGTTGAAAGCATTCTTAAAATCTGCAGAGATGGTCTTCAGCTTCTTCTGCGGAGCTACGGTAAATTCAGCATTCTTGAATTTATCCTTCAAATTGTCTAAAAGTCCCATAATAATAAATCGTTATATCAATTAATACATCATATATATTACTCAACGATGACAAACTCTGTGCGGCGGTTGGCCTCGGGGTTGTTGACATCGAGGGGTTCGCTTGAGCCCTTGCCCTCAGCTTCGAGAAGGTCGGCAGAGATGCCACGGCTAATAAGGAAGTCTACGGCAGCCTGTGCACGAGCCTCAGAGAGGCGCTGGTTGAAGGCGGGGTCGCCCTCTGATGAGGTGTGACCGATAAGGCGGAGCTTCAGCTCGGGGTGCTTCTGCATCAGCTGCGCGAGGTCGTGAAGCACGAACTTGGCATCGTCAGAAAGCTCGGCTTTGCCTTGGATAAATGTGGCAGCGTTGAAGTCCTTCTCGATCTCCTCCACGCGGTCAACATAGACAATCTTCTCTACCTCGACCACCTTCTCCACCTCTACTACCTGAGGCTTACGCAGAGCAAAGAAAGCCGCGATGCCAGCGAGCAGAAGCACGATGATGAGCCACAACCACCACTTAGACTTCTTCACCACAGGTACAGGGGGAACATAGCCGTTGAGGTACTCGAGACGGAAGCCGCCCTTCTTGGCACCACCATCAGCCTTCTCGAACTTTGCCACTACGATATCGTAGGCACGGGCATGAGCCACCATACGCTCAAAGCTGGGCTTGGTCCATAGCATAGCCACGGCCACCTTTTTGCCATCACCAGTGGTCACCAGCTCGTCTTCGCCCTTGAAGTAACCGTTCCAGTCGGGTGCTGAGTCATCCTCATCGGCGTAGATGAAGAGGTCCTTCACGCCAGAGTCGGGATTGATAGAGCCAGGGAATGCCTTGCGCAAATCGTCGATAGTAGCGTGGGGATACATCACCATGTAGGCATGCACGATACCTAATGCGGTACGGTTCTGTGCCTTGCCATAGACGCGCACCTTGGCCGAAGCGCTCTCTTGTGCCGATGCCTCGAAGCTCTCGGCAGGGGTAGAACGTTCCTTCTCCTCTTCTACTACGGGAGCTTGCTGAGGAGCAGCTGCAGGGGTGCCTTCATTGAGAAAATCTACCAACTTGGTTCCCAACTGACGAGTGTTCCAATCCTCGTCGACCGTAAAACCAACTTTCTCAGCCACCTCGCGAAGGTTCTTGATCGTGTTCTTGCACTCTTCGCCTTGAAGCGTCATCGTAATGCTGTAGTCATCATTGACGGTAATGACATAATCACCATAGGTTGCTTGTTTCTTCATAGTGATATATAATTATCGTTTAGTTTCCCTTTTGTATCACATTCACCACATTGAAGCCGAAGGTCTTGAAGAGGTTCTCGACTTTCTCCTTGCCATGCTTGTCGGCTTTTTCCAAAACGCCATTGTCGTGTGCATTTTGCAGGAGTCTATTCTTACAATCCACTTGGAGTGCAGTGATTTCCTCATGTGACCACTTGTCCGAATTAACGAATATATCATTATCAGAAGGATTGATGATGACATCAAATATCTCAGTGGCAGGGAGAACGACAGACAGGGTATCGTTGCTGATCTTGAGATCGCCATCCTTGATCTTGGCAAGGTCGTAACCCGCTCTTACCACGCCACGAGTGATGATTACAATCTCGCTGCGTGTAGAGTCAGGCACCTCGGACTTGTGCAGGAATGAGAGCATACCAGCCTCCTTAGCTTCTACCTTGGTGTCTTTGACTACCATCTCCTCGATATAGGTATAGGTTGTCAGCTCTGAGATCTTCTTAATCTCTTCCACTACATTGGGGGTATCGGCAATCTCCAACTTGTTGGCCTCCTTCACGAATTTAGCAACGGCAGCAACAGCACCACCCAAAGCACCAGCGATAGCCGTGAAGAGGAGTACCTTGAGTGCTATCGGAAGTATAGCACTAACCAAACCGCTCGAAACAGCACTCACACCAGCCTTACCTGCTACCTTCGCAGTAGCAACGGTAGCCTTACCTAAACCTTTAGCAGCAGCGGCACCTACCTTACCTGCGCCCTTAAGTGCGGCAAGACCTGCCTCGCCAGCCTTCTTGGCCAATTCGGCTTTCTGCTCCTCCTTAGGGTCTGTAGCCTGCTGAGCCTCTTGGTTTGCAGGAGTGGGTTGTGTCTCTTGTGTTGCCTGTGTATCTTGTACCTCCTGAGGGGTATCTACTGACTGAACTTCTTGGTTCTCCTGTTCTTGTATATTCTTATTCTCCATGACTGACTGATTAATTAAAATTGATGTTTATCTTTTCGTAATTAGCGCTCGAGAGCATTGCCTCAAACAGTGTTCTCACATTCTCCTCTGCATCCTTGAAGATGCCAAGTTCCTCTGCGGCGTTGACGATTGCCTTTTCGCCTTGGGTGAGAACCTCGTTTCTTTCTGCTACTGAGAATTCAGAACGCAGTGCGCTTGTCTTTGAATACTCCATCTTGATATTCTCGGCAGGCATGTTGAACGAAAGGATTTGGGGATGGGGCAGATTGATGGTAATCTCATTCTTTTTCTTGTCAATCACTACGCTGTCGGCACAGAATTTTGAAAGGTCGACGCCAGCCTTCATGGTCGAAAGGCTCGAGAAGAGAATCTTACGCTCTCCGATTTTGTAGAAGACATCATGGTCTACCTTGATGATTTTAGAAATAGTGTACTCCACCGTTCCCAACTGAGCAGAGGCTCCGCCCATGTTGCGAACTCTTCTCTCTAACTCTTGCTCTACACTATTCTTTGTGCACGATGACAAGACAGCTGTCGCAAGACAAAAAAATAAAAGAATCTTTTTCATAATTATTTAATTAAATAAATGTTATCCTCTACACTGAAAGAGACGATATACTCACAATCTAAACTGGGAGGTCACTCATATTCCTACATACAATATGAAGCTCATGAAACGAAAGTAACCATACCAACACGTCCTGCATATAGCGTCATCGTCGGCTGCAAGTCTCCCGAAATCAGCATTAATAAATTTGTGCTTGATTAGTGTATACAAGAAAAGCGTAGAGACTTGTCGCGCTCATCATAAACCTAGGCATCGCCAAACGCCTTTGCAGAAATGAACTGAGAAACAAATACCCCACGCTGTCGTATATACCTTGTGGGTACAGCGTGGGCTGTACGCGGTGTATACAAAAACAGAATGAGCGTTGCATTGTCCTCATCCCTCTGCTTTGAAATTGGCGATTTCGGTTTATGGGATAAAGCAAGAAACGCATTCTTGACCCAAGGATTTCTCCCCTCAGGTTTTGCAAAGTTAGTCTTTGGTTTTAGATAAAGCAAGATTTGTTTAACTTTTTTTAAAAACCAGACGTAATCTTCAGATTGCAAAACGAGCTATTCCTTCAAAGAACACCCCTTCTGCAACCGAGTTGCGCCATGCTTTGCCCATTGGCAAGGACGAAGCGAACGCTCATATGGGTATTTGTTTCTCATCATTTTTAAATGTTAGTGACTCTGGTTGAGCACATCATTAATCAGCCTACTCTTTATGGGATTTTCGGCATACTCCTTCGTTTATTTGTGTTTGAGGATGAACAATTCCATCAGCAAATACAAATTAAGGTCACCAGCCGCTCTTCGGGGCTGATGACCTTGGAATTCTCTATGATGCACGTACATCCATCAAGGATGCAATGATAACATGTCGTCTCAGAAAGCTATATACCCTGCACCGCCACCCAACAATACATGCACATATACACCGATTGCATATATCTAAGGTACGATGCGGACATCCGGCTTATCCTCTTACCAAATGAATTTCCTAGGTTCACCAGCGAGAATGGAGCTTGTGTCTATTAATATGTCTTTACAAATGCAAAGGTATGTAAAAAAACATATCTACCAAACTATTTTCAATTAATTTGTTGATGTCTTTTTTTGCCTTTTATTTTTCTCTGTTTTTATCCTGTCGCCTCGTCACAAGGAGTTGATGAGATCTTTTGTCTTTTCTTTTGTCTAGCGCTTCATATCTCCGCGAAGGGAATGGCTTCCCTCCGCGGAGGTTGTGTTGTTCCTTCGCGGAGAACACATTGTTCCTCTGCGAAGGTATTGCGATTTGCTGGGATGTAAATGCTAAAAAATAAGATTGCCGAACCAACGAATAGTTATATGAAAGAAAAAGTGCGGAGCTACTACTTATCTTAGCTGGTAGGCCCTAGGAATGCCTTGGCAATAAAATAAGCAATAGTCCACACTGAAAGGGATATTCAGTGGAGGATAATCTTCCATTCGCCTTGCCGTATGAATTTCCTAGGTTCACCTGCGGTGAATGGTTTGCGTCTCCGAATGTTTCGAGTGCAAATGTAAGCATTTTTTTCGAAACTATCGGCAACATCCTCATGGAACTATTGCTTAAAACAGTTTTTCTATCTTTTGTGTTGCAAAGGTACGAAACAAACCAATAGGTTGGAGATGTCTTTTTTTTGTCTTTTAATTAAAGGGCATAGTTGTTGCCCATTGATTAGCGGCTTCTACCAACCTAAGCTGATATGTAGTATAGACTCTATTACTATAACCTTCCAACTGGGTTTGCATAGTTTTATCGGTTACCGAAGATACGACTTCATTCTTGACTTCTTCCATACGATAGAAGTAATTGGCAATCATCAACATCGCTTCGTAATAGGGCTGTTCTACCTTAGAGGGGTCGATAAAGTTGATCGAATCGTGTGTGAGGAGAAAATTCGCCTTATATTCCTCGTCCACTACCCAGTATAGTGAGTCGAGCAATTGCTGCTCACGACTTATACTATCTGTGTAGCGTATGCGCTCGGTTCGTTCGTTAAGATATAATAAGGTGGGCAGACAGATCATGGCTAGTACGACCAACACTCCCATGACTTGCAGAGGCAATCTCCTGCGCTTCCATGCCCGGGTGAGTTGCTCTACATTGGCATAACGATGCTCACAATCGGGATGGATGCATTGCCGCACAATATATCGATAGCGACCGGGGAAGAGCTGTTGCATGATACGCCCGAGGGCATACACATCGCTGCGGGCATCTATCGCTCCCTTGCCACCGGCAAGTTCGGGCGAGGCATAGCCTTGCGTGCCACCCAGCATGCGCTCGTGGTAATGGCTGTCGTCATCGGCAAAGCCGAAGTCGATAAGGCGCACATCATGATTCTTGCGGGTAATGAGGATATTGTCGGGTTTGAGGTCATTGTGTAGCACGCCAGCCTTGTGCAGATACTCCGCAGCTGCAAGCAGTTGCTCGAAGATTCGCACCCGAGAAGCCTTGTCGGGATGCTCGGCCAGATATTCGGTGAGCGTATATCCCTCGACATACTCCATGATGATGGCCGCACCTACGGGAGTATCCGTTTCGTAGGTATACACATGAATGATGTGGGGATGAGAGAGTCCCAAGGTGAGTTCATACTCGCGCTTGAGCAGTTCGATGCTCCGTGCATCGTCGCCACATGCTGACTTAGCAATGAACAGCCGTCCCGCCTTGCGCATACGGTAAAGTTTCGCATGCGAAGTGGCACGAACAAACTCCACATCGGTATATCGACCACTATAGTCGGCCGATGGTGCTATGGGACGGAAACTTTCGCTCTCAATCATTATGCAGGCATTATTTAGCAGCGAAGATACGCTTTTTTTTCAAAAAAATGATTATTTTCGCACCCAATTAGATTAAAACGAACCTTTACATGAGCATACAGGCGAATATTCCTGAGATAATAGCACTGCGCAAAGAGGTGGAAAACAAGTTTGGAGCAGCCCTGCACACCCACGCCCACTTTGTATCTCTCACCGAAGCGATAGAGGCAACACTGCACGAGCACATGTCGCCCACCACCCTTGAGCGTGTATGGGGATATTCTACCCGATACTACAATACCGTATCGCGCCGCACGCTCGATGTATTGGCACGCTATGCTGAAAGGGAGAATTGGGATGACTTTTGTGCTTACTTGAAGCTGATGGAGGGCACGGAGTCCGATTTCTTCACCGACGACATATTGTCTACCTCGTCGCTTGCCATCGGCACACGCCTCCGTCTGGGCTGGCAGCCTGATCGTGTGTGCGAAGTGCGCTATATGGGTGACTATCGTTTTGTGGTGGAGAGTGTGACTAATGGTTCGCTGCGTATTGGAGACTCCTTTTCATGTCTACAGTTCCAGTTAGGTCAGCTCCTATATATGGATTGCTTTCATCGCGTCGATGAGGCTTCAGAGGAGAATCAACGCTACGCTGTTGGGCGTGAGAATGGATTGACTCTGCTTGAAATTGTTTGAACATCAATTAATATGACGCGATGGAAAAGGTATTGATTACTGGGGTCAGCGGTTTCGTGGGGAGCCGCTTGGCAAAGGCGATGGAGGCGGGCTATGAGCTGCTCACGCCTACGCATGGGGAGCTTGACATCACCTCGCTCGAAGGGGTGAGGAGGTATGTGCAGCGTCATCGTCCGCAGTACATCGTGCACCTGGCGGCCATATCGAATACGGGGTATTGTGAGGAGCATCCCGATG
>JAFYMV010000041.1 GCA_017548225.1 Bacteroidaceae bacterium
AGTGCGGAGTGAGTGAGTGGTGCGAGCACCACGATTGAGCGACAATCTGCTAGATGCCAATAGTAAACCAAAAGATCATAAAAGTGTTTAATGTATACGTCCTTCAATGCTAACTTGTAAAACGTGCAATTTATTAAAAGTACCTCAGTGTTGTCGAGGTTGTTGTTTAAATTGTCTTCCTCCATCTAACGTCTAACCGTTAAAGAAAATTGTCTTAATTGTTGACTAAAATTGTCGTTATTGTTGTAATAAATATTGTCTTTATTGTCTTAATATTACGTTGTCGTCGTTGTTGGATAATTTGTTTCCTTGTCTTCCGCCAACCGTTTAACCGCACACATCCTCAAACACTTTCACAAACTGCTCCGCTTGGTGTTGGCGTGTAAACCACTCCTTGTTCTTCGCTCTCTGGCGGGTGTAGCCGTTTTGTTTCCACTCTTGGTATTTCTCCATCACAAAAATCTTCACTTGCCCCACCTCTGTGGCAGCCAGTCCAGCCTCTGTCTGAGCTATTACTTGTGCCAGACACTCCTCGTCCGAACGCACACATAACACAGGTTTCTCCACACCCATATTCTCAAAGAACTTTGTTCCCATAATGCCGTGTGTTCCTTCGGCTGTCGACTTGGTGGTCAGCACGAGCAGGATCGACGACGCATGCATCACATCCACTATCTGCGCACGAGGGATATACCCTTGCACATCCACCACTTCGCTTATCGCATACTCTTCTACCAGCTCTCGCAATTGCTCTTTGCCCACTTCGTCTACATGAAACAACACGCGCAACTCCTCTTTGGCTATCTGTCCTTCGGCTAGCAGCTCCTTGAGGGCAGCAAACAACAGCCTCGGATCGCGCAACTTAGTGGAGTACAATTTGCCCAAATAACTAATCTGAAACACCTCGCTCTTCACATCTTTAGCCACGAACATCTGCTCATCGTAGCCGTTGTAAATCAAGTGTGTATCCTCGTTGTATTGTGCCAATAATTGCTTATGCCATGGCGAAACGCTAGTCACAGCCTTCGCGTGCTTCAGCGCTCGATTACGCACACGCAACTGCTTGCGCTCGTACAACTTGCCTATGCAGTAGTCCAAGCCTTTCCATGGAGTTAATCTGCGAGTAAAATACGCCTCCTTGCCCCATTGTTCTGCTATGTCGCGCAAATCTACCACAAGTGGCAAATGATATCTCTTGGCCAATTTCTGTGCCGCCAACAGCGGAAAATAGTAGTAACTCGAACAAAAGATCAAGTCATAACTCGCCATATCCAGTTTCTCCACGGCATAGCGGTATAGTGCTTTATCTTTGCCGTAACACAGTTTATCGGCCAGCAGATTGTGGTATGCTGGCATTTGGTATATCGTGCAAATATCTGTGTCAAAAGCTTGTTGCTCGCACTCCTCTGTCAGTATAGTACATTGCCAACCTTGGTCTTGTAGGTATTGGGCCAATGTCAGCACGCGTGGACTATACGCGGGCGGAGCTATCGCTTCGCACAATATTAGTATTCGCTTTGGCATAAAAGGTCAATTATCGTTTGGGCAGCTTTACCTGTTCCATATTCACTTATCTCAGTATCAGGCACAGCCCAATGTGCTACGGCCTGTAGTATTCTTTCTGTATCTGTTCCCACCAGGGTGTTCCATCCTGCTTCCACGGTCTCTGTCCACTCGGTCTCCCCACGCATCGTGATGCAAGGTGTACGATGGAAATACGCCTCTTTTTGTACTCCACCCGAGTCGGTCAAAATAGCTGCTGCATGCTTCTCCAGCACCAGCATATCCATATAACTTACCGACTCTATGATATGCAACCCACAGGCATCTTTCACCAATCCGGTCAACATCTCCGAAGCCTCTATCACTTTGCGTGTACGCGGATGCAAAGGCAAGATGATAGGTCTGTCTATCTGCGCAAATGCACGCAGGATATTAGCCAATTGCTCGGGCTTATCAGTTGTCTCTGCACGATGGATGGTAGCCAAGTAATATGCCTTAGAGGCTATCTGTAGGTCCTCTAACAGATGCGATTGTTGTTCGGCTTGCTGCGCAAAATACAAGGTCGCATCGTACATCACATCGCCTACATGGTAGACGCCTTGGGTCAACCCCTCTTTGGCCAGATTAGCCACAGCTGTGCTAGTCGGACAGAACAAATACATCGAACGCTTATCGGTCTCTATTCGGTTGTATTCCTCCACCATAGCGTTGTTGTAGCTACGCAATCCCGCTTCTATATGTATCAATGGTATCTGACATGCTTCTGCAGCCAATGCACCCGCCAAGGTGCTATTGGTATCGCCGTATACCATGATATAGTCGGCTTGACCTTTGATGATAGGTATGATAGCGTCTCGCATCTCTTGTACGCTTCCTGTGCAACCCAGGTGCCAACTAGGAGCAGGTATATCCATTTGTTCAAAGAACACTTGGCTCATATTGTAGTCATAGTGCTGACCGGTATGCAGTATGCGTTCCTCGATTTTAATCGAAGAACTAGCATTATGTTGGCGGATATAGTGACTAACTATAGCTGCCTTCACAAACTGTGGCCTTGCGCCTATGATTGTTATTATCTTCATTTTCAGTTAAATGTTTAATGTTAAATGTTGAGAGTCAGAGAATACAGCTTTGCTGGTTTCATTGACTTTCAACTTTTGACTTTCAACTCAACAACTCCAGCACCTTTGGATATAGCGATTTATGATAGCTTTCGTTATTGATAATTGTGTTATGCCACAGCAGCACCACTTCGCCTGCGTTCTGATGCACTTTCTCGAATAATCGTTGGCACTCAAAATACGCCTCATCTTCACTTAGTCCCATATAGTGCTCATGGCTCAAGGTGCAATCCATCACGGTCATCGGATGCAAGGTCAACTCGGTCAGTTGCCAGGTCATCGGATTGATCCACCTCACAGCACGGGTCGTCTGCAAACGAAAACCTGCCTGATCGGCAAACATCATCGTAAAATCATCCTTCACCCCCATCTCCACCAACTGTTGCATCTTCTCGATCGAGCAGCATAGGTAATGACTGCGATGTTTCTCTCGCCTTATCGCCTCTTCGCCTTTCGCCTCATCGCCTATCGCATACGCACTCGAATGCCATCCTAGTTGCGCACCACTATCTTCTAGCTGACGCTTCAGCCCAGTAAAATCCGCACCTTGTAGGTCGTATTGCGGATAGTCTTTGCCTTTGCCTGGAGTGTCTTTTACAAAGTAAACTACCTCTGCACCTTCCACTTTTTTGTCTTGTGCTATCAGCCACGAGAAGGTGTATGCAGGGTCGTTGTGTATATCGCGTCTAGCGGCTAACACTTGTTTCATCTGTCCGCGCATCACGCCTCCTATGGCGCCACGCAGATGACGATAATGGGCTATCGAATCCACATCGTGTGTGAGGTAGATATGGCTAAACCCAGGCTCTGGCAAGGCTAGATCCAGCATCTTGATCATCGCTCGCGAGTATTCGTCGATAAGTGGAATCATCAGTCGGTTTTTCTGACCTAGCATCGAGTGTTTGGCTAGGAATCGTCCATGCTCATCACGTTCGCTTACGAGTAGTTCTTCTGCTCGTGAGATATAGAAGAAAGTATTGTATATCACATCGGTATACACAATATGTGTATTACCTTGTTTCTCGATGCGCAATGCCAGGTCATCTTCGGTAGGAAGTACGATTTGCTGACCCATATGGCCATTAGGCACTACCACTACGCGGTAGTTAGGCCACAGACTCTCATCAGCGGTGTACCCTACCAGCTTAACCCCTTGCTCATTACCATAGAGCAAAAACTGGATGATATATTCAATTACCTTTTGCATTCTTATCTATCTCCTTGCCCTGTCGGGCAGGTGTAATCGTTCGAGGCCTTGCCGAGATAAGACATCTTATTAATCCTATTTTCTCACTTCGTTCGTCAACGTTCTCCGAAATAGATTACCACCGCTAGCACTCACTTCGCTCGTCCGCTGAATCTTAACTAACTAGGCAGCTACAAAACTATTTATATCTCCTTGCCCTGCGGGCAGAAATCTTATTAATCTTTTTTATCTACGCTTATGCCTCGCTTCTACCTCAGTACTCCGTAATATATTACTACCGCTAGCACTCGCTTTGCTCGTCCGCTTAATCTTATGAATGTGACGGTACACATTTCAGAGATCAATCAGAGTCGGTGCAGTTAAGATTCAGCGGTCACGTTTTGGATGTTCCCAAAATGTGGAGCGGTGGCAATTGGTTTCGGAGAACCTTATACTCTTGCTTGCAAGATTACCTTGTAAGTAAGATTTATAAGATTTCTCGAGCGTAGCGAGTAGGAGCTACATTTGTTTCCTCGACTTATAAGAACTTTCAACTCATACACACCCGCACACAATACAGCCGACAAAGGTACAACTTTTTTTTGACATACGCAAGCGCTTGCGCGCAATTGCGCGAAAAAACTCGTAATCCCCTGTTTTTGTGACAATAATTTGTAGTTATTATTTTTTATTCTAGAATATTTTTGTACCTTTGCCTCGTAAAATGGTGTATTTTGCTCTGCGATGAAAGAGTGAAGACATCAGAGATGCGGTTAAGGAGGCTAAGCCTCGGTGAAGGATTTGCAGTGAAACGGAGAACCGATATTAACCGCCATTAACCGATATTAACCGTCATTAACCGATATTAACCGCCATTAACCGAATATTAACCGTCATTAACTGATATACAAATATGCGACGCATTCTACTAACAACCCTTCTATTCTGCCTTATGGCTTCAGCTTTTGCTGTCAACCCATCTGGCACCCTACCTGTGTTGTACATTACCACAGAGAACAAGACCCCTGTCACTAGCAAGGACTATTACCTCAATGCTACCTACTACCTCGATGCCAAAGGCATCGCTGGCTACGAGAATATCGGTAGCGCGTCTGCTCCATTGAATATGGAGATCAAAGGTCGTGGCAACTATTCCTGGACAGGCTTCAACAAAAAACCTTACCGCATCAAGCTCGCCGACAAACAACCTCTCTTGGGTATGATCAAGAGCAAGCACTTCACCCTACTCGCTCACGCCGATGATGCCAAAGACAAGAAGGGCTATATGCGCAACGCTGCTGGCTTCGAGCTTAGCAAGATGCTCGGTATTGCTTGGACACCAGATGCCAAACCACTCGAACTAGTGATGAATGGCGACTATATCGGTCTGTATTTCTTGACCGAGCATATCCGCGTGGACAAAGACCGCGTTAATATCGTCGAACAAGAAGACGAAGAGACCGACGCACAGAAGATCACAGGCGGATGGCTTGTGGAGATCGACAACTACGACGAAGACCCACATATCACCATCAAAGAGGGCGGCAAAACCACCATGTGGGTTACCTACAAGACCCCAGAGGTGCTCTCTTCTGCACAAGAAACTTACCTCACCAACCAAATCCAACTCCTTGATAACCTGATCTATGGCGACAAGAATTCCGACGAGCTTTGGCAACACCTCGACATGGACGCACTCGCACGATTCTATATCGTACAAGAGGTGATGGACAACTACGAGTCTTTCCACGGCAGTTGCTATCTCTACAAGGATATGGGCGACGACCAGAAGTGGAAGTTCGGTCCGGTTTGGGACTTCGGTAGTTCCTTCAACCGCGACAAATCACAGTATATCTACCAAGGCGATGTATGGCACAACCACTGGATTCCAGAGCTCTGCAAGTTCCCTGCTTTCATGGCGCATGTCAAGACCCTCTGGAAGGATTTCTATGCCAATGATTTCAACGATATCTTCACTTTCACAGCCGACCAACTCACTCTGCTCAAGACAGCGGCATCTGTAGATGCACAACGCTGGCCTGACTACAACGGCAATGCCGACCTCACCAAGCGCATCAACCAGATCAACGAGCGCCTACGCAAGAATGCCGAGTGGCTCAATCAACAATGGGGAGGCGATAGCAACGACGACAATAACAACAATAATAATAACGACAACAACGACGACACCACCCCAACCGTAGACGAGACTTGGACCATGCTCATCTGGCAAGATGGCAAGGCTGTGGAGTATCAGTTAGCGCAAGTGGACAGCATCACTTTTGCACAAAAGCAGATGCTTGTAGTCAAGGCGCAGGTGCCTGCTGCATGGGGCGACGATATCTATGTATATATCTGGAACGCACAGGACAACAGCAAGAACGGCGAGTTCCGTGCCACCCGCCAAGGCGACTGGTATGTATACTCTACCGACGAGCAGTCCTTGAATATCATCTTCAAGAAGGGCCAGAAGTGGACTGGCCACGCTAACCAATCCGAGGATATCAAGATCACCCAAAGCGCTTGCTTCATCCTCACCCAAGAGGGCGAGAACAAAGCCCAACCTACACAGGTGGATTGCCCTTGATAAGCAATGAGGCAATGAGGCTATAAGGCAATGAGGCAATGAGTTTATGAAAAGAATAAAAGATTTAGTAGTATATCAAAAATCCAAAGATTTAGTGATTTTTGTGTATAATATGCTGGATGCTTTTCCAGACACAGAAAAGTTCGCTCTGTGTAATCAAATGCGTCGCGCTGTAGTATCCATACCTTCTAATATAGCCGAAGGTATGGGACGAATTTCAGAAAAAGATCAAGCTCACTTCCTTAATGTTGCGTATGGATCATTAATGGAATTATATGCTCAAGCTGATATTGCATATGATTTAAAGTACATTAGTACTGAATCATTTAATCAATTAGAAGAACAGGTCGAGAGTATTAGTAAAATGCTTCAAGCATTATATTATTTAAGAAAAAATAACACCTAATCGCCTATTCGCCTAATCACCCAATCGCCTATTCGCCCAATCGCCTAATCGCCCTATCACACAAAAACATAATATCATATGTTAATCACATTAATTGCTGGAGCTCGTCCTAACTTCATGAAGATTGCTCCACTTATCAAAGCTATTCAGCAAGCAGCAGCTGAAGGACATGACATCCGTCATCGACTCGTTCATACCGGTCAGCACTATGACAAGAACATGTCCGACACCTTCTTTGAAGAACTTGGCATACCTATGCCTGACGTCAATCTAGGTTGTGGCGGAGGTACTCAAGCTGAGCAGACAGCTAACATCATGATGGCCTTCGAGAAAGACCTGATGGCCAACCCAACCGACCTAGTCCTCGTGGTAGGCGACGTGACTAGCACCATGGCATGCTCTATCGTAGCTAAGAAGCTGAATACCAAGGTGTGCCACGTAGAGGCAGGTATACGCAGTTGGGATCAGACCATGCCCGAGGAGATCAACCGTATGGTTACAGACGCCTTGGCCGACTATATGTTCACCACTAGCGAGATTGCTAATAAGAACTTGCTCCTGCAAGGAGCGGAACTCCAAGCCTCTCACCTCTCGCCTCTCACCTCTAACCTAC
>JAFYMV010000042.1 GCA_017548225.1 Bacteroidaceae bacterium
TAGCTAAAACATTGTTTTTCTTCATTTTCTTTAGATTTAATTGTTTAAGGTTTATAAAAATCGGGGCGAATTTACGATAAAACTATAGTTGTACAAAATAAATAGATTTATTTTTTATCGCAAGTTTTATCGCAAGGCAAAGCAGCACAATGAAAAGACAGGAAAAAATCACTATTTTTGTAACAATCCATCCGCTGACCTCGTCTATATAAGTGAAGACACAGACAAATACATATAAAAATAATGAAACGAATTATTACAGTTATGATTCTGATACTCGGCTTCCAGTTGGGGCAAGCGCAAACGGTAAGCGCACTCTTCGAGGAGTTTAGAGGTGAAGAAAATGCCACATGCGTGAAGGTGCCCTGGCTACCGATAAGACTGTTGGGGCTTTTGGCAGATGATGACGCAGGACAGGTGACCAAGCGCATCAGTTCAATCCGAGTATTGGAATTGTCCGACTGCTCTAGCGAGGTAAAGGAGCGTATGGCATCAAAGCTACAGACTCTCAACATGCAAGACTATGAGCCGCTGCTTGTGGTAAAGGAAGACGGCAGCCATGTCAGAATGTGGGGAAAGATGAAGAAGGGAGCCATCAAAGAACTGCTGATAGGCATCAATGACGATAGCGATGCCATCCTTTGTCACATCAAAGGCAACTTGAGAATGGAGGATCTCAACTTCTCGATGAAGGATAACAACATCACATTACCATCAGGAAAATAGTATCGATGATGACCGCCTCGCACTTCAAGCAGTTGCTGCTGCCGCTCTATCCACGGCTCCACCGCATGGCATTGCGCTATCTTGGCAATGTCGAGGATGCCGAAGATATGGTGCAGGAGGTGTACCTGAAGCTATGGAGCAAGCGAGATGACTTGCCCGACATGCACAATGTGGAGTCGTACTGTTTGTCGCTGACAAAGCACATGTGCATAGACAGGCTACGCCATGTAGAGGTAGAGGAGGTAGATGCAGAGGAGGCCCTCCAGCCCATAGCCGCGACAGATGATGTGGCCGACGATGTGGAGCGGCGCGATGACATAGCTCATATAAAGCAGATTGTCAACACCTTGCCCGAGATCCAACAACAAGTAGTTACCCTACGAGACATACACAACTACACCTTTGAAGAGATAGAGCAGATGACAGGGCTTGCCCCCACAAACATTAGGGTATTGCTGAGTCGTGCTCGAAAGACTATACGCGAAAGATTTGAGAAACTATAACCCAATGATAAAGGAATACGATATGGATGCCAAGAGATTAGAAGAATGGATAGAGAGGTATTTCAATGCCGAATTGAGCATAGACGAGGAGCGCCAGTTGGTGCACCTGCTTGCCACAACGCAGGTACCTGCCCATTTGGAGCGCGACAAGCGGTTGATACTATCCCTACACGCTGATGCCACCCGAGAGCATACTACTGCCATACAGCATCTGTCAGAGCAGATTGATGAGTGGGCAGCCCAAGAGCACCGACCCATACGCCACCCATTCACCACGCGTCTATGGCGTGTAGCAAGCATAGCAGCCTGTGCCTTGTTTGTCATCGGCATAAGCCTACAACTCCGTCCCTCTACTCCACGCGACACCTTCGACACTCCCAAAGAGGCCTATGCAGCCACATACGAGGCGATGCTTATATTTTCCTCTGCCTTGAACAAAGGCTCCAACTATGCAAACATGGCGATGGCTACAGGCAAAAAGGTGGAGCGCAGTGTCAGCCACCAATTAGAGACTTTTAATAATTTTGAAAACAACAATTAATACCTACTGTAAATATGAAACGAATAATTCTATCAGCACTCATCGCCATCAGTACATTGGCAGCCAACGCACAATACGAATACTTGGACAAGTATACTGACATGGAGGGAGTAACCTCTGTATATGTCTCCAAGACCATGTTCCGCTTTATGAAAGGACTCCCCGTTGAGGTCGACGATGTAGATATAAACAAGATTATCAGCAAGCTTGACGGCCTGTACATCCTCACTACCGACAAGCCCGAAATAATGGAAGCCTTAAGAAAAGAGACAGCCTTCATCACCAACAACAGAGGATTTGAGTGTATCAAGTCGAAGCAGAAGACTACGGAGCAGATTACCCGCAAAGAGGACAACGGCTATGAAGAGATAGTACGCATCAAGGAAGACGGACAAAAGATTGCGATATACATGAAAGAGGAGGAAGACAATCGCACAGAATATGTAATGATTGTTGATAACCCCGACGATGAATTTGTGATAATGATCTTCACTGGCGAACTGCAACCGAGCGATGTGCAGACCTTGATCAATAATCAGTAATACAAACATTCCGTCGCAAGAATTACCCAAAACTGTACATAAACCATCCAAAAACCGTACAAATTTTAAGCTTATCACGGTGGTTATCAGTGCGTTGCGCTTTTAAAACAGTACAATCTCGTCGAGGCTCCTTATTTTATATACTCATTTGCTGTGAGAGTTGTCAGACATGTATAGCTCCGTCCAATAAGGGCAACCGATAGCGTCTACCCCTACCCCTCCTTAAATAATATCAAATCTGACTCCTGTTTAGTTCTTAACATTTTCTGTCGACGCGGCTCCCTCCCTTTAAGGCAAACGCAACCATATGTATATCTTTAAATTACAAGACGATAGTCATTACCCCTGCAGAGAGAGCATATTACCCTTGCAGAGAGAGCATACTGCCCTTGCAGGGAGAATACACTATCCTTGCAGGGAGAATGCGTAGGCGACAAACCTTCGAAAAAAGGCGGAGGGAGGTGCGAGAATTTTTGTTGCAGGTATGACCTGTATCGGCACAACAAGCGCCACGAGAAGCACTCGTGTTTTCATAAAAGCATATAGCCTATAGCTAATTGTACTATTTTATTCGCATAACTCGCTTTGGATGCGAATATTAAGCCGAAAATTTGTATGGTTTATGGATAGTTATTGGGGAGTTTTGGTATGGTTTAAGAAAGGGTATTTTCTCGTCACCTTGCACTAACTTTAATCTGCTTCGCAGCTTTAAATTAGGCTGCACCTCAGAAACGAAGTTCGTTGGCCGGAGGGAAAAGCAACCATTAGGTCAACGCCCGCAAGGACTGAAGTCAAATATCCAAATAAATTTAACTTCGTTGAATCTCTGCCTCGCTCAATAGAGTAAAAATTGCTTTTTCCTCTATATTCGCTCGTTGAGATTTGGTATTTCATTAGGTTTTTACTAATTTCGCCCCCACTATAGAGAAACGGTTTTAATTATTTATGTTGTATTACCTTGTAATAAAGTACGGCATTGGCTGAAATTAAAGTAGAACCTGGTGGTAACATCATCGATATCAAGCATGTGTCTAAATGGTTCGGAGACAAACAAGTGCTGGATGATGTGAGTTTGCATATCAGAAAGGGAGAATTCGTCACCATCCTCGGCCCCTCGGGATGTGGTAAGACTACCCTTCTGCGAATCTTGTCGGGCTTTGACACGGCATCAGAGGGAGAAATCTTGCTGGAAGGCGCAGATATCACACAGACGCCACCGCATCAGCGACCGATGAATACGGTATTCCAACGCTATGCGCTATTTCCACACCTTAATGTATACGACAATATTGCCTTTGGCCTGAAACTCAAGAAGGTCAAGGATAACATCATAGAAAACAAGGTGCGACGCGCCTTGAAGATGGTGGGCATGACCGACTATGAGCATCGCGATGTGAACTCGCTCTCGGGCGGACAGCAGCAGCGTGTGGCCATCGCTCGCGCCATCGTGAACCAGCCCACCGTGCTCTTGCTCGATGAGCCCCTTGCAGCCCTCGACCTCAAGATGCGTAAGGACATGCAGATGGA
>JAFYMV010000043.1 GCA_017548225.1 Bacteroidaceae bacterium
GATTGACTTACCGAGAGCGAGCTCAGTTACGTCGATTGTCAACTTCTCAGGGATGTTTGCGTATACAGCCTTAACCTTGATCTTACGGATAGCCTGCTGCAACTTACCACCAAGCTTAACACCTGCAGCGAGACCAGTGAGAACGGTGGGAACCTCCATTACGATGGGTTTGTCAGCTACGATCTGGAGGAAGTCCATGTGAAGGATTGTATCCTTAACGGGGTGGAACTGGATATCTTTCAATACAGCAGTGCACTCCTGACCATCGATAGTCAAGTTTACAACGTGGATATCGGGAGTATAAACCAACTTGCGTACAGCGTCAGTTGTTACAGCGAAAGCCTTAGCTTCCTTCTCGATTCCGTACAAAATGCAAGGAATACCGTTGTTCTTACGGAGCTCGTTTGTGCTCTTCTTACCTACTTCAGTTCTTGAAGTACCTTTCAAATCAAATGACTTCATTTTCTTTTTTTGTTAATGTGTTACTCTAAATTAAGTTCTCTGCTCAATTCGCCATCACACGATGTTAGGACGCCTTCACGAGATGCCCTACGAAAAGCGGGTGCAAAGATAGTGCAAACTGAGCGAAATTCCAAATTTATTTGGCAATTTCCGAAGTGCAGCCTATCTTCAAGCTGCGAAGCAGATTAAAATTAGTGCAAATCAATCGAAAAACCAAATAATATTTGAGTTTTTCCGAGATGCCGCCTAATTTAAGGCAAAAGTTAAACTTGCTTAAACTTTTTCAGCGAGCGAAAAGGAAGAAAACGAAGTTAAACTGAGCGAAAAACCAAATTTGCTATACAGCTAACAACCAATCACTCAAAGTCAATCTGAATATCCAGTGAGCCTTCTAACTCGGGGAGCGAACTGCCATCCACCAAAGACTCATCAACCAAAGGAATGTCCTCAGTCATCGCATAGCGCTCACTCACAGGTTGATTTTCATGGATATAGCCGATAGCCTTGCTAAGTCCACCTATAAACTTGCTAAAATCCTCCTGATACAGGAATATCTTATGCTTCTCAAAAGTGTATGGTGCATCAAGTCCCTCTCCAGCGACCTTCTTCTTACTCTCCGTGATAGAAAGAAAAAGTTCATCACGCTTATTACGCTTTACATCTAAGTAATAGATTCTCTTA
Organism: Bacteroidaceae bacterium; assembly: GCA_017548225.1. Lineage (GTDB taxonomy): Bacteria > Bacteroidota > Bacteroidia > Bacteroidales > Bacteroidaceae > UBA1189. The sequence continues at coordinate 1,144 of JAFYMV010000043.1, forward strand.
CCGGCCTTGATCGCCTGTGAATATACAATGTCTTTCTCCTTGTCGTTCTCCATGCTATAAATCTTTCAGTGCAACTCCTCTGGAGTTGCGTTCCTACTTTCTATATATCTCGGTGTCAAAGTTGGATATTTTATTTGAAAAAAGCAAGCATTTCGCCCAAAATCCTACATTTTTTATGATTATTTACAAATTCCACTATTATAGCTTCTAATTTATCAACTACATACACCATCACGAGCGTTCATTTTAAGAATTATTCGTACATTTGCAACATTAACAAATATGCAACCACCAATGAAGAAGGTCAGATTCGGTGTCATCGGCACCAATAACATCACCGATTGGGTGATACAGGGAGGCAGAGAAGACGAGCGTTTTGAACTCACTGCCGTATGTTCACGTACACAAGAGCGAGCCACTGAGTTCGCCGCCAAACACGGCATACCACACACATTCACCTCACTCGAGGAGATGGCCGCCAGCGACCATGTAGATGCAATATATATCGCTACGCCCAACTATTGCCACGCCGAGCAAGCCATCCTCTGCATGAGCCATGGCAAGCATGTGCTGTGTGAGAAACCTTTCGCCTCAAATGCACGTGAGGCAAGCGCCATGATTGCTGCAGCTCGCCAGTACGACGTCATCCTCATGGAGGCGATGATATCTACCCTCAACCCCAACTTCCTGCGTGTAAAGGAAGAGCTCAGTACCCTCGGCACCCTGCGCCGCTACTTTGCCAGCTATTGTCAATACTCATCACGCTACGATAAGTTCAAAGAGGGAATCATCCTCAATGCCTTCAAACCCGAGCTATCCAACGGCGCCGTCATGGACATCGGCATCTACACCATCTACCCCATGATAGCACTCTTCGGCCGTCCACAAAGCATCGAGGCACAAGGTGTCGTACTCCATACTGGCGTCGATGGGCAAGGAGCTGTCAACTTCCGCTACCCAGGCATGGATGCCACCGTGCTCTACTCCAAGATTGCCAACTCCTTCCTCCCCACCGAGATAGAAGGCGAAGAAGGCAATCTCGTCATTGACCATATACACATCGCTCGCCAAGTAGACTTCATCCCCCGCGTCCCCACAGCACAAGGACAGTCACAGCAAGCCACATGCCAATCACTGAACATTCCACTCAGCCATAGCCCCTACTACTACGAAGTAAAAGAATTTACAGACCTCGTCATCTCAGGCCAGCGCGAGTCTTCAATTAACACTCTCGATAACTCACTTGCCACCATGGAGGTCATCGACGAGATACGCCGCCAACTTGGCGTCACGTACCCAGCTGACTTGTGATTAAATAACTCATTAAACAAAAAAACTGCCAGGCGACAGCTTGGCAGTTTTTATTATAATTAGGTATATACTCTATCAAAATGCGAATGAGAGTTGGCGGCAATTAACGTCGCGCAGTGAGAGAATTTCGCGAGAGAAGTTGCGCACTAAAAGTTCTGAAAGTTTCTCACGCTTCTCGGGCTTAGCCACGATAGCATTCTTCGACCATATACGCTCTACATTATAATTTCTATAAAGCTGCTCCATGAAGGTATCATCAGGATCTTGACACTTACCGTCGCTATTGGTGAGCATCCATTGGAAGTGACGGAAAGAGAGCAAGTCACAGAACTTCTTCAGACGTATCTGCTCCTTATCGTTAAAATCAGTATGCTGATGACGTTTGCCTGTAGGTCTGTAAGGAGGATCGAGGAAGAAGAAGGTGTTACCACATGCTTCGCTATAGGTCTTCTCATAATCTCCACAAACGATTGTCACACGCTGAAGCAGCTTACTATCGGCAAGAATGGTACGTTCGTCACAGATGACAGGATTGTGCAAGTGGTTGTAGGCTCCATTAAACTTTCCGTTTCCGTTAGTGCGGTAATTAGCGTTTGAGGTCTTATTCAAAAAGATAAAGAGTGCCGAATGGCGCAATCCACCAGCTAAGCGAGTATTAAACTCGTCACGCATCTCATTGAAATACTCCTGACGTTCCTCTTCGTCGAGCGGAAGAAACTCTTTTTGTATCTGTTTGAGCTCTGCAATAA
>JAFYMV010000044.1 GCA_017548225.1 Bacteroidaceae bacterium
CATACAGCAACGGAAGGCTGTGTTTTAGCATTTTTTACTGTGGTTGCAAGCTGCTCAAATCTATCCACTTCATTTTCGGGTACAAAGTTAGTGCAAACTGAATGAAATGCCAAATTTCAACGAGAGAATGTAAAGAAAACGCTTACATTTTCTTTACTGAGCGAGGCAGAAATTCAATAGAATTAATTTTATTTGAGCATTTCTGAGGTGCAGCCTAACTTCAGACTACGGAGCAGGCTAAAATTAGTGCAAGGCGAGCGAAAACGCAAATTTATTTGCAGTTTTCCGAGCCGCATCCTAACTTCAAGCTACAGAGTAAGCTAAAATCAGCACAAGGCGAGCGAAAATTTAAACAAGTTTTGTTTTTTCTCTTGCCTTGCATTAACTTTGCCGTTTATATATATAATGTATAGGATAACCGAAAATTAAAGATAATATGAGCTTCAAGATTATCACTGCAGCCGAAGCTGCAAGCCATGTGAAGCATGGTTATAATGTGGGATTGGGTGGATTTACTCCCGCTGGTACTCCCAAAACGGTAACCGCAGAGATAGCGCGCCTCGCTGAAGCGGAGCATGCTGCCGGCCGCCCCTTCCAGATTGGTCTATTTACAGGTGCCTCTACGGGCGATTCATGCGACGGTGCGCTCACTCGCGCCAAGGCATTGCGCTACCGTGCTCCTTACACCACCAACGGTGATTTCCGCAAGGCTGTCAATGCAGGCGAGATAGCATATAACGATATACACCTTTCACAGATGGCTCAAGAGCTGCGCTATGGCTTCATGGGTAAGGTTGATGTAGCCATCCTGGAGGCTTGCGATGTAACTCCTTGCGGTAAGATATACCTTACTGCTGGTGTGGGCATTGCTCCCACTATCGCTCACTTGGCCGATAAGATTATCATCGAGCTTAACAGTGCTTATGGTACTGCTCCCAAGGGCTTGCACGATATCTATGAACCACTCGACCAGCCCTTGCGTCGCGAGATTCCCGTATATAGACCCAGCGACCGCATCGGTGCTCCCTACATTCAGGTAGACCCTGCCAAGATTGTGGGTATCGTGGAGGTAAATCTTCCTGATGAGGCTCGCCCCTTCAGTGATCCCGACCCTATCACCTTGCAGATTGGTCATAATGTAGCGCAGTTCCTCATCAATGACCTCAAGCGTGGTGTCATCCCTCCCAGCTTCCTTCCCTTGCAGAGTGGTGTGGGCAATGTGGCTAATGCCGTGCTTGGCGCTCTCGGTGCCGACCCCACCGTACCTGCCTTTGAGATGTATACTGAAGTGATTCAGGATTCGGTCATCGACCTCATCCGTTCGGGCCGTTGTAAGTTTGGCAGTACCTGCTCGCTCAGCGTGAGCAATGAGGGGCTCAAGAGCATCTACGAGGATATCAACTTCTTCAAGGACAAGCTCATCCTGCGTCCTTCAGAGATTTCAAACCACCCTGCAGTGGCGCGCCGTATCGGTCTCATCTCTATGAACACCGCCCTCGAAGCCGACATCTATGGTAATGTGAACTCTACCCATGTATGCGGATCCAAGATGATGAACGGTATCGGAGGCTCGGGCGACTTCACCCGCAACGCCTACATCAGCATCTTCTCATGCCCTTCAGTAGCTAAGAATGGCATGATCAGTGCCATCGTACCTATGGTATCGCATGTAGACCACAACGAGCATAGTGTGAAGATCCTGATTACCGAGCAGGGTATCGCCGACCTTCGCGGCAAGAGCCCTATGGAGCGTGCCAAGACCATCATCGAGAACTGTGCACACCCTGACTATCGCCAAATGTTGTGGGACTATCTGCACCTCTCGGCAAAGGGCCACACCTGCCACAACCTGCGAGCAGCATTCGGCATGCACGAGGCGTTGATGCGCAAGGGCGATATGCGTCTGACCGACTGGAGCGAATATGTATAAAACAAACAAATAAAACACAATACTAAATGAACAAGTCTAAAAATTTCCTTTGCGCTTTGGCTCTGGCTGGCGCAACCTTAAACATGACCTCTTGTATGGATAATAAGAATCCCTTTTATAGTGAGTATAGCACTCCTCACCAGACCGTTCCGTTCGATAAGATAAAGCTCGAGCACTACGAGCCCGCTATCATGGAGGGTATCAAGCAACACGCTGCCGAGGTAGAGGCTATCATCACCAACCCCGAAACGCCTACTTTCGAGAACACTATCGTGGCGTTGGAGTATGCCGGCAACTTGCTCGACCGCGTAGTTACCGTATTCTTCACCCTCAACAGTGCAGAGACATCAGACGAGATGCAAGCGTTGGCCCAAAAGCTCTCTCCCGTACTCACCGAGCACTCTAACAACATCTCGCTCGACGAGCGCCTCTTCGCTCGCGTCAAGGCAGTATACGAGACCACCGACATGAGCACCCTCACCCCCGAAGAGCAGCGTCTGTTGCAGAAGAGCTACGACGGATTTGCCCGCAATGGTGCCAACTTGAGCGAGGAGGATAAGGCCAAGTATCGTGAGCTTACCACAGCCTTGAGCAAGGCTACACTTGACTTTGGTCAGAACATGTTGAAGGCTACTAACGCCTACACCCTCAATATCACCGACTCTGCACGCTTGAGCGGTATGCCCGAGTCGGCCCTCGAAGCAGCTGCGCAGACAGCCAAAGAGAAAGGTCACGAGGGATGGACCTTCACCCTGCATGCTCCCAGCTATAGCCCTGTGATGATGTACTGTGAGGACCGCGACCTTCGCCGCGAGCTCTACATGGCGTTCAACACACAGAATGTGCAGGACAATGAGAACAACAACGAAGAGTTGGTAAAGCAGATTGCCAACTTGCGCCTTGAGGTGGCCCAGCTTCTCGGTTACGAGTGCTTTGCCGACTATGTACTCGAAAACCGCATGGCCGAGAATGCCACCAATGTAAACCTGCTGCTCGACCAGCTGCTCACCGCTTACCTCCCCGCAGCCAAGGAGGAGGTGAAGGCTGTACAGGAGATGGCAGCACGCATCGAAGGCAAGGACTTTGAACTGATGGCTTGGGACTGGTCGTTCTACGCAGAGAAGTTGCGCGTAGAGAAGTACAGTCTCAACGATGAGATGGTGCGCCCCTACTTCAAGTTAGAGAATGTTACCAATGGCGTCTTCGGTCTTGCCACCCGTCTTTATGGCATCACCTTTGTTGAGAACAAGGACATCCCCGTGTTCCACCCCGATGTGAAGGCCTACGATGTGCTCGACAAAGACGGCTCATACCTTGCCGTTATCTATACCGACTTCTTCCCTCGTGCGGGTAAGCGTTCTGGTGCATGGATGACCAGCTTCAAGGAGCAGTACAAGAAGGATGGTGTGGATAGCCGCCCCCATGTATCTATCACGATGAACTTCACTAAGCCCACCGATACAAAGCCTGCTCTGCTCACTCAAGATGAGGTAGAGACCTTCCTGCACGAGTTTGGTCATGCCCTTCACGGCATCTTCTCGGCTACCACATACCCCTCAATGGGTGGTACCAGCGTATACCGCGACTTCGTGGAGCTCCCCTCACAGATCATGGAGAACTTCCTGCCCAAGAAGGAGTTCCTCGCTACCTTCGCCTACCACTACGAGACAGGCGAGCTCATCCCCGACGAACTCATCGAGCGTATCGTGCGTGCACAGAATTACAATGTTGCCTACGCCTGCATCCGTCAGCTCAGCTTCGGCTTGCTTGATATGGCTTGGTACTCACGCACTACTCCGTTTGATGGCGATGTGAAGGCTTACGAGCAAGAGGCATGGGCTCCCACCCAGTTGCTCCCCGTAGTAGAGGGTACCAACATGACCACCCGCTTCGGTCACATCATGTCGGGCGGCTACTCAGCTGGTTACTACAGCTACAAGTGGTCTGAGATGCTCGATGCTGATGCCTTCGCACTCTTCGAGGAGCAGGGCATTTTCAATGAAGAGGTAGCCACATCGTTCCGCGAGAATGTGCTCTCACGCGGTGGTTCGGAGCATCCAAAAGAGCTCTACCGTCGTTTCCGTGGCCAGGATGCCACCATCGACGCTATGATGAAGCGCGACGGCATCAAGTAATTGGTAGGGATAGACTACTGTTCACCTTTTTATTGACATGATTATGGATGAGAAATTCGACAAGCGATATATGCGCATGGCCACCATCTGGGCCGAGAACTCTTACTGCGAGCGCCGCAAGGTAGGCGCCCTCGTGGTAAAAGACAAGATGATCATCTCGGACGGTTACAATGGTACGCCTGCAGGTTTTGAGAATATTTGCGAAGATGCAAACAATGTCACCAAGCCCTATGTTCTACATGCCGAAGCCAATGCCATCACCAAGATAGCCCGCTCCAACAACAATAGCGAGGGGGCTACCCTATATGTTACCGCTTCGCCCTGCATTGAGTGTGCCAAGCTCATCATTCAGGCAGGCATCAAGCGCGTAGTGTATGGCGAGAAATATCGCTTGACCGATGGTATCGACCTGCTTGAGCGCGCGGGCGTTACCGTAGAATATTTACCTATTGAAGAATGAGACTACAGAAGATAAGGCTCTCCCTTGTTGCGCTTGCCCTTCTCGTGTTGGGCAGCTTCAGTTCGTGCATTGACTTGGGCACCCCTTCAGGGGGGAGCGACAAGCTGTCCCATCTGCTGCATGTCATTGGCAAGCAGTATGTTGACACTGTCGACATGGATGCCCTCGTAGAGAAGACCATCCCCAAAGTGTTGGCCGAGCTCGACCCTCACTCTGTGTACATCCCCGCCAAGCATGCCGAAGAGTCCAACCAGGAACTCAAAGGAAGCTTCAGCGGCATCGGCATACAGTTCATGATACAAGCCGACACCATTTATGTGAGCAGCGTCATCTCGGGCGGACCGGCCGAGAAGGTAGGTCTGATAGCGGGAGACCGCATCGTCACCATCGATGACTCGCTTTATGTGGGCAAGGTCATCAGCAACGACGGTGCTATGAAGCGCCTCAAGGGTCCCAAAGGCAGCGAGGTGCGCCTGGGCATCAAGCGCTATGGCGAGCATGAGCTGCTCCACTACACCATTGTGCGTGGCAGCATCCCCGTGAAGAGCGTCGACGCCAGCTACCTCATCAACGGACGCTGGTGCTATATCAAGGCAAACAAGTTTGGAGATACCACCTACCCAGAGATGCTCATTGCCCTCGCACAAGGCATGCAGCAGGGCATGCAGGGCTGCATCATTGACCTTCGTGGCAACACGGGCGGTTACATGGCTGCGGCCATACAGATGGTCAATGAGTTCTTGCCCAAAGGCGAATTGATTGTATATGCCGAAGGCGAGCACACACCACGCTATGAGGAGCACGCCAACGGTCGCGGCAGCTGCCAGCACCTTCCCATTGTGGTGCTCACCGACGAGACCTCTGCTTCGGCCAGCGAAATCTTTGCAGGAGCCATCCAAGATAACGATCGCGGTACCATCATCGGTCGCCGCACCTTCGGTAAGGGACTCGTGCAGCAACCCATTGAGTTTGCCGACGGCTCGGCCATCCGCCTCACCATTGCCCGCTACTACACCCCTTCGGGCCGCTGCATACAGAAGCCCTACACGAACGGCAAGAGCGATGAGTATGAGCTCGACCTGCTCAACCGCTACGAGCATGGCGAGTTCTTCACCCAAGACAGCATCAAGCAAGACGAGAGCCACGCCTACCAAACCAAGAACGGGCGCATCGTCTATGGCGGTGGAGGCATCATGCCCGACATCTTCGTCCCGCAAGATACCACAGGCTACACCTCATACTATGCCAATGTAGCCAAGCTCGGACTCTTCACCCGCTTCCCCTTCGAGTACACCGACAAGCACCGCCCACACCTGGCGCAGTACACCACGATGGACGAACTGCTCCAATACCTCAAGGGGAAAGATCTGCTCGAAGAGTTCGTGCAGCACGCCACCAGCAAGGGCGTGAAGCGTCGCAACAACCTCATCAGCCAGTCGCGCTCCCTCATGGAAGACATCCTGTATGGCAACATCATCTACAACATGCTCGGCATGGAAGAATATGTAAAGTATCTCAACCTCACCGATCCCGTAGTGCTCAGGGCCGTAGAGGTACTCGAACGAGGCGAATCGCGACCGAAAGAAAATGAAAATTAAAAATTGGAAAGTAAGTCATCCAGATGGAATTCTTAACTTTTCACTCTTAACTCTTCACTCACATGAGCGTCATAGACTCCATAAAGAACAACACCCGCACAGCCTTCTCTTTTGAGGTGCTGCCACCGCTCAAGGGCACAGGCATCAATAGCCTGTTCCGCACCATCGACGAGCTGCGCGAGTTTGACCCCCGCTACATCAACATCACCACCCACCGCAGCGAATATGTATACCAAGAGTCCCCTGAGGGAGTCTTCCACAAGGTATCCCTGCGTCGTCGTCCCGGTACGGTAGCCGTTGCTGCAGCCATCAAGAATCGCTACGACATCCCTGTGGTACCCCACATCCTCTGCAGCGGGTTTACCCGTGAGGAGACCGAGTATGTACTGCTCGACCTCCAATTTCTCGGTATCACCGACCTGCTCCTCCTGCGCGGCGACAAGGCCAAACACGAGAGCGTGTTCACCCCCACCCCCAACGGCTATAGCCATGCCGTAGAGCTGCAGGCACAGGTCAATCGCTTCAATGAAGGTTTCTTCTGCGACGGGTCGCCCATCAAGGAGCCCGGCCAACCCTTCTCGTACGGCGTAGCCTGCTATCCCGAGAAGCACGACGAGTCGCCCAATATGGAGATGGACCTCTATTGGCTCAAAGAGAAGGTTAAGGCAGGAGCCGAGTACGCCGTTACCCAGCTCTTTTACGATAACGACAAGTACTTCCGCTTCGTTGAGCGCGCCCGTGCCGAAGGCATCACCATCCCCATCATTCCCGGTATCAAACCCTTCAAGACCGCGCGTCAGCTCAACATCATCCCCAAGACCTTCAAGGTAGACATACCGCAAGCCCTCGCCACCGAAGTGCTCCGCTGCAAGACCGACGATGAGGTGCGCCAGGTAGGCATAGAGTGGTGTATAGCGCAGTGCAAGGAGCTCATCGCACACGGTGTGCCCAGTATACACTTCTACACCGTGGCCGCCACCGATAGCGTGAAGCAAGTAGCCAAGGCAATCTATTGACAACACTTGGTCAGAGAGATAGGAAAGCGAGAGGGAGGATCCTCTCGCTTTTCACATTCTTGGTGGCAACCACACCATGGCGCCACCTTATCTTTTCTTATCCACAAACTCCAGTGTGAATGTGGTGCGTGTGCCGGGTTGTGATGACACGTTGATACTTCCGCCATGTGCCATCATGATTTGATATGCCAGGGCGAGACCTATGCCCGAGCCATTCTTCTTGGTCGAGTAGAAGGGTTCAAAGATATGTCCTATGCGGTTTTCAGGTATGCCGGGACCATTGTCTGTAACGGTGATATAGGGTGTGCCGTTGGCCCAGGTGGCACGCACCTCGATGCGGGCGTTGTCGCACCCTTCGAGCGACTGTGCCGCATTGCGCACCAGGTTGATAAGCGTGAGCGTCAGCAGGTTGGGGTCGGCGTAGAGGCGCATCTCGGTAGGGGCATTCAGTTCGAGCACG
>JAFYMV010000045.1 GCA_017548225.1 Bacteroidaceae bacterium
GTAATAAAAATTCATATCTATTAATTAGATATACTTTGTATATTTAATTATATAGATATGCCCATAATATATACATACTCGGAGCGCACAACACAAGATAACTGTCACCGTCACCGTCACCGTCGAGGGATATGAGCGCACGCACGCGTAGCGGCCGCGCATTATGCGCGTACCCTCGGCTCAGCGAGTTACGATTCTCGCAGGTGCGGTGGGGATTTTTCGCACCTTCTTCGGCTACTTGCCGCAGGTCTGAGCAAAATTCGTATTTCTCTCATTTATAATCACTTGCAAAAAGAACTTTGCAGAACTTTGCATTATCCCGACTCCTTAATTTTTTATGTAGTACCTTTGCAATGTCAATCACTCCACATCTCCAACTCCTAAACAGCCAACACGAATATGAACGCAACACATACACTTGGGAACTCACCGCCTCGCACTAATTTTAATCTGCATTGAAGAGGCGCCTCGCACTAATTTTAATCTGCTACGCAGCTTGAAGATAGGCGGCGGTTCGGAAATGCGCAAATAAATTTGGCATTTCGCTCACCTTGCACTATCTTTGTTCCCTAAATAATCTTTGTCGACATGTCTAAAGAGACAAATAAGAATATTCTTAACACTATACAATACCCCGACGACCTGCGTCGACTGAAGCTGGGGCAACTGCCGCAACTATGCGACGAACTGCGACAATTCGTCATCAACGAGCTATCGCAAAACCCCGGACACTTCGGCTCTACACTCGGGGTCATTGAGCTCACTGTAGCCCTACACTATGTGTACAACACACCCAACGACCGACTGGTATGGGATGTAGGTCACCAGGCATACGCACACAAGATCCTCACGGGACGACGCGAACAGTTCCACACCAACCGCAAATTCAAAGGTCTGAAACCCTTCCCCTCACCCGAGGAGAGCGAGTATGATAGCTTCACCTGCGGACATGCCTCAAACTCGATTTCGGCAGCGCTCGGCATGGCGGTGGCAGCCAAGAAGCAGGGCGACGACAAACGACGCGTAGTAGCCATCATCGGCGACGGCGCCATGAGTGGCGGACTGGCCTTCGAGGGACTGAACAACGCATCGGAGAGCGACAACAACATGCTCATCGTACTCAACGACAACAAGATGTCGATAGACCACTCGGTGGGCGGACTCAAGCGATACCTGCTCAACCTGACTACCACATCCAGCTACAACAAGTGGCGCTACCGACTGGCCAAAGTGTTGAGCAAGCTGGGACTGCTCAGCAAGGGTGGACGCGAGCGACTCATCCGATTCAACAACAGCGTGAAGAGCCTGCTCACCAAGCAGCAAAACATCTTCGAGGGCATGAACATACGCTACTTTGGTCCCGTAGACGGACACGATGTGATAGAGCTCGTGCGTGCCCTGCGCACCATCAAGGACATGCGCGGACCGAAGATGTTGCACATACACACCGTGAAGGGCAAGGGCTTTGCCCCTGCGGAGGAGGTACCCACCGAATGGCATGCTCCAGGCCTCTTTGACGCCGAGACGGGCGAACGCCGCGAGAGCAGCGAGGAGGGCAAGCCACCCCGCTTCCAGGATGTGTTCGGACATACGGTGCTCGAACTGGCGCAGCAGAACAAGAAGATCGTGGGTGTTACCCCCGCCATGCCCAGCGGTTGCTCGCTCAACATCATGATGGAGAAGATGCCTTGCCGATGCTTCGATGTAGGCATCGCCGAAGGACATGCGGTAACCTTCTCGGGCGGTATGGCCAAAGACGGACTGACGCCCTTCTGCAATATATACTCATCGTTCCTGCAGCGTGCCTACGACAACATCATACACGATGTGGCTATCAGCCGACTCAATGTGGTGTTCTGCATCGACCGCGGCGGACTGGTAGGCGAAGACGGCCCCACACATCACGGTGCCCTCGACCTCGCCTTCCTGCGTACCATACCCAACCTCACCATTGCAGCACCCTACGACGAGCACGAACTGCGCAAACTCATGTACACGGCGCAACTGCCCGACAAGGGTCCCTTTGCTATCCGCTACCCACGCGGACGCGGCAAGCTGGTAGACTGGCGCTGCCCCTTCGAGGAGCTGCCCGTAGGCAAGGGCCGCAAGCTACGCGATGGCGACGATGTGGCCATACTCTCTATAGGTTCGATAGGCAACCTCGCAGCCGAAGCGATTGACCGCGTAGAGGGCAAGGACATCAGCGTGGCACACTACGACATGCGATTCCTCAAACCCATCGACGAGGATATACTGCACGAGGTAGGACGCAAGTTCAAGCGCATCATCACCGTAGAGAACGGCACCATCAAGGGCGGACTGGGCAGCGCAGTACTGGAGTTTATGGCCGACAATGGCTACAAGCCCGATGTATGCCGCATGGGACTCCCCGACCAGTTCATCGAGCATGGCTCGGTACCCGAGCTCTGCCGCCTGTGCGGAATCGATGCCGAGAGCATTGCCCAAGAGATATTGAAGACAAAGAGATAACTCGTCAGAAACCCCGACAGAGTAATCCATAACCCCAAACAGGAGAGCCAATGAGAATCATTATCGCCGGCGCAGGTGCCGTAGGTACACACTTGGCAAAGATGCTATCTGACGAACGGCACGACATCGTGCTGATGGACGAAGGCGAGGAGCGACTAGCCAACCTCGAGTCGAACTTCGACCTCATGACCGTAGCCGCACGCCCCACCTCTATCAACAGTCTGAAGGATGTGGGTGTAGCCCATGCCGACCTCTTCGTGGCCGTAACACCCGAAGAGAGCACCAACATCACCTCGTGCATACTGGCCCACTCGCTCGGCGCCAAAAAGACGGTGGCTCGCATCGACAACTACGAATATCTGCAACCCAAGAACAAGGAGTTCTTCAAGAATCTCGGCGTCGACTCGCTCATCTACCCCGAAATGTTGGCTGCCAAGGAGATTGCTGACGGACTGCACTTGAGCTGGATACGCCAATGGTGGGAGTTCAATGGTGGAGCACTCGTGATGCTCGGAGTCAAGCTGCGCGACAATGCGCTCATCCTCAACACCCCTATCGCACAGATTCAGAAGGAGCAGCCCTACCACATCGTTACTATCAAGCGCCTAGGCGAAACCATCATCCCCAGCGGTACAGACGAACTCCTTGCTGGCGACATCGTATACTTCATGACCTCAAAGCGCTCACTCCCCTACATCCGCAAGATTACGGGCAAGGAGCAGCACTCGACCATACGCAACATCATGATCATGGGCGGAAGTCGCATCGCCATGCGCGCCACACAGCTCGTGAGCAACGACATGAGCGTGAAGGTCATCGACAGCGACATCAACCGTTGCCACTGGCTCACCGACATGGTAGACGACAGCGTGATGATCATCAATGGCGACGGACGCGACTACAAGCTGCTCGAAGATGAAGGCATCAGCGAAGTAGACGCTTTCGTGGCGCTCACCGACAACTCGGAGACCAACATCCTCGCCTGCCTCTCGGCCAAGCGCATGGGCGTACTTAAGACTATCGCCGAGGTGGAGAACATCGACTATATCGGCATGGCCGAAAGCCTTGACATCGGCGCCGTCATCAACAAGAAGAAGATTGCCGCCAGCTACATCTACCAGCTACTGCTCGATGCCGATGTAGAGAATGTCAAGTGCCTCACCTTTGCCAATGCCGATGTGGCGGAGTTTGTAGTCAAGGAGGGGGCGAAGGTTACCCGCTCACTGGTCAAGGACCTCACCCTACCCAAAGGCGTTACCATTGGCGGACTCGTACGCGGCGAGGAGGGCATCCTCGTAACAGGATATACCCAGATAGAGCCGGGCGACCATGTGGTGGTATTCTGCCTGTCATCCATGGTCAAGCGCATCGAGAAGTACTTCAACTAAAGCGAACCATACTGCTGCGCGATTGTTAATAAGGGCAAAAAGCCCTGCATCGCGATTTTCCGAGCTTTCCGAATCATCCGGAATGTCCGGATTTTTGGCTTACAGGCTTTCTGCCCCGTATGCATATACGCGCACATACATTTATCCTATCTAATAACCACATCAAAAACAAGAGCAACATGGAGACTTTCCACCAAGCTGAGACCTCACGCCTCAACATTACCGAATATCCCGAGAAGGTCAGCGAAAGCAAGTCGGCAATCAATCCTCAAGCCCTGTTCTGGGCACTCATTGCGGGAGTGCTCTACGCCATCTACTACCAGCAACACGACAGGGGGACTACGCTGGGCATCATACAACTCACACTCATCATCGCAGCAGCAATTATGGCCATAGTAAAATTGCTCGGGAGCAATCGCAAGCTCACCTATACCCCTACGGGAAGCCTCATCGCACGAGAGGAACGGTACTATAACCTCGCCCTTGAGCACGACATACGCCAATGCTTGCGCGAGGGCAACATATCGCGCCTCAACGCCCTAAAAACCGACGATGCGGGCGGCATCATGATAGAAGTACTGACATCGAAAGATAAGCTCTTCACCGCCATGCGCATGCAAAAATATCACCTCGAAGGATACCTCCCCGAAACGGAGTGGATGACGCTCAACAAGCACTAAAGTAAAAGAGACACCATGACTTATCTTGCACTGATTATCAGCCTGGTACTCCTCGTTGCAGGAGCCAACTGGCTGGTCGACGGGTCAGCCGCTATAGCCCGCCGATACCACATATCGGAATACATCATCGGAGCCACTATCGTGGGCATGGGCACCAGCATGCCCGAACTGGTGGTGAGCGTCATCTCGGGCATCGAGGGACACCCCGAAATTGCGATTGGCAATGTGGTAGGCTCAAACATCTTCAATGTGTTTCTCATACTGGGTGTTACGGCACTGATGATGCCCATCGACTATACCCGAGAGAACATACGCCGCGACATGCCCATCAACATCGCCGCTTCGGTACTCGTGATGCTGCTCTGCGCATTGGGCATACGCTTTCGGGGCGAGTATGGACTGGGACGCATCGAAGGACTGATCATGCTGATATGCTTTGCGCTCTACCTGTGGTATAGCCTCAAGGGAGAGCAGGAACGACAGGGCGAGACCTCCTGCGGAGAGGACGATACGGATGCCGGGCGCTACAAGTCGATGGTGGTGTGCATACTGGCTATCATCTTCGGGTTAGGCGGACTCATCTTCGGCGGCAGCATATTTGTCGACGCGGCCTCGGCCATCGCTCGCGAGTGGGGCGTATCCGAGGCGGTCATCGGACTGACCATCGTAGCAGGAGGCACCTCACTCCCCGAACTGATGTCGTCTATCATTGCCGTAATCAAGAAGAAAGGTCAGATGGCCCTAGGCAATATCGTAGGGTCAAACATCTTCAACCTCCTGCTCATCTTGGGCGTAAGCTCGCTCATACAGCCCCTCTCAATGGGCCAAATCACCTTTATCGACTGGGGTGTCATGTTACTCTCGGCAGTCATGCTCATGGTGGCCGCCATCACCTTCAAGCACCGACAACTCGACCGCATCGATGCCCTCATTCTCCTACTCATCTACGGCGCATACATGGTGTGGTTGGTTATGGAATAAGAGCAAGTGGCATCATAGACAAATCAGAAGTTCTATACTCCCCAGAAGGACTGGGTAGTGTGGAACTTCTATGGCATATAGCACCTTCGGGATAAAAAATAAATAAATTTATTTTGTTCTCCACTCGGTTTACCGTATCTTTGCACTTTCAAAGACATAACGCTTAAAGCAATGAATGTATTAGAACTTTCAGAACAAGAGATTGTAAGACGCAACAGTCTGAACGAATTGCGCGCTATGGGCATTGAGCCCTATCCTGCCGCAGAGTATGTGACCAACGCATTTTCCACCGACATAAAAGAGGAGTTCAGCGACGAAGCAGAGCCTCGCAAGGTATCTATCGCGGGCCGTTTGATGAGCCGCCGCGTGATGGGTAAGGCCTCATTCATCGAGTTGCAAGACTCAAAGGGCCGCATCCAGGTATATATCACTCGCGACGACATCTGCCCCGAAGAGAACAAGGATATGTACAATGTGGTGTTCAAGCGCTTGCTTGATATCGGCGATTTCGTAGGTATCGAGGGCGTGGTATTCCGCACACAGATGGGCGAGATCAGCGTACACGCTCACAAGCTCACCGTATTGTCAAAGAGCATCCGTCCGCTCCCGATCGTAAAGTACAAGGACGGCGTAGCTTACGACAAGTTTGACGACCCCGAACTGCGCTACCGCCAGCGCTATGTTGACCTCGTAGTTAACGACGGCGTGAAAGACATCTTCATCAAGCGCAACAAGGTATACACCTCAATGCGTGAGTTCTTCAACACACGCGGCTACATGGAGGTAGAGACTCCCGTATTGCAGTCAATCCCTGGTGGAGCAGCAGCACGCCCCTTCATCACACACCATAACGCATTGGACATCCCCTTGTACCTCCGTATTGCCAATGAGCTCTATCTGAAGCGCCTCATCGTGGGTGGTTTCGAGGGTGTATACGAATTCTCAAAGAACTTCCGCAACGAGGGTATGGACCGTACCCACAACCCCGAGTTCACTTGCATGGAGATTTATGTTGCCTATAAGGACTACAACTGGATGATGGCCTTCACCGAACAGATGCTCGAAAAGATCTGCCTCGATGTAAACGGCACAACCGATGTACAGGTAGGCGACAATGTCATCAGCTTCAAGGCTCCCTTCGCACGCCGCACAATGACAGAGGCTATCAAGAGTTTACAGGCATTGACATCACTGGCATGGACGAGGCTCAACTGCGCGATGTATGCAAGCAGCTCGGTGTAGAGATTGACGACACTATGGGTAAGGGTAAGCTCATCGACGAGATCTTCGGCGAGAAGTGCGAGGGCAACTACATACAGCCCACCTTCATCACTGACTACCCCATCGAGATGTCGCCCCTCTGCAAGCGCCACCGCGAGAATCCCGAACTGACCGAGCGCTTCGAGCTTATGGTCAACGGTAAGGAGTTGTGTAATGCATATAGCGAGCTCAATGACCCCATCGACCAGCTCGGCCGCTTCCAAGAGCAATTGCGCTTGAGCGAGAAGGGCGACGATGAGGCAATGTTTATTGACAACGACTTTGTGCGTGCACTCGAGTACGGTATGCCTCCTACCTCTGGTATGGGTATCGGTATGGACCGCCTCGTGATGCTCATGACCGGTCAGCAGACCATTCAGGAGGTGCTCTTCTTCCCGCAGATGCGCCCCGAGAAAAAGTCTCCGAAAGACCCCGCAAGCAAGTACATGGAGCTGGGCATCGCTGAAGAGTGGGTACCCGTAATCCAGAAGGCTGGATACAAGCTCGTAACCGATATGCAGGGTGTAAATCCGCAGAAGGTACACATGGACATCTGTGGTGTTAATAAGAAATATAAGTTGGAACTGAAGAATCCCACAGTGGATGAGGTTACAGCTTGGATTGAAAAAATTGGATAATGAGTTTTCCACAAGGTAAAGTAGCAATTATGGGTGGCGGTAGCTGGGCTACCGCCATTGCCAAAATGATTCTCAATAACGAGGATTCTATCAACTGGTACATGCGCCGCGATGACCGCATCGAGGATTTCAAGCGCACAGGACACAATCCCGGATACCTCTCATCGGTACACTTTGATGTAAACCGCATCAATTTCTCATCAGACATCAATCAGGTTATCAAAGATAGCGATGTGCTGATATTCGTTACCCCGTCGCCTTACCTCAAGTCGCACCTCAAAAAGGTGAAGACCAAGATGAACGACAAGTTTGTGGTAACTGCCATCAAGGGTATCGTTCCCGAAGAGAACATGCTCGTGTCAGACTATTTCCACAAGGAGTATCATGTACCCTACGATAACATCGCAGTAATCGCGGGCCCCTGTCATGCAGAGGAAATCGCTTTGGAGCGTCTCTCATACCTCACCGTAGGATGCTGCAACCGCGACAACGCACTCAGCTTCGCTCAAAAGCTCAACTGCAGCTATGTAAAAACTACTGTGAGCGATGATGTTACAGGTATCGAGTACAGCTCAGTGCTGAAGAATGTGTATGCTATCGCAGCAGGTATCTGCCATGGCCTCAAGTATGGTGACAACTTCCAAGCAGTGCTCATGAGTAACGCACTCGTAGAGATGGCGCGTTTCATCGACTTCGTACACCCGCTCAAGCGCGTGGTAAGTGAGTCAGTATACATGGGCGACCTTCTCGTGACTGGTTACTCAAACTTCAGCCGCAACCGCGTATTCGGTACCATGATCGGTAAGGGATACTCTGTCAAGAGCGCACAGCTCGAGATGGAAATGGTGGCCGAAGGTTACTACGGCACCAAGTGCATAAAGGAGATCAACCGCAAGTACCATGTGAATATGCCTATCGTAGATGCAGTATACAACATTCTCTACGAGCGCATATCACCCGTGATTGAGATTAAATTGTTGACAGATTCAATAAGATAATGACCGCTCCCACCCCCTCTCGAAGAGGGGGCTTGCAGTCATCACAGAATTTGTAAATTACACAATGATTAAATTGCAAATAAATAAATTTAAGGTAAAATAAGATGAAAAATATTGCATTGAACATTGATAAGACCGCTGGTTTTATCGCCGAAGGAGTCGTAAAAGCATACGCTCCTAAAGTACAGGAAGCATTGGAGATGCTCGAAAAGGGTACAGGTCTCGGTAACGACTTCTTGGGTTGGTTGCACCTCCCCTCAAGCATCACCGAAGAGCACCTCAACGACATTCAGGCTACAGCAGACACACTCCGCGAGTTGTGCGATGTAGTAGTCGTTGCAGGTATTGGTGGCAGCTACCTCGGCGCACGCGCCGTAATTGAAGCGTTGAGCAACAACTTCCACTGCTACCTCAAGGGCAACAACCCTGCAATCATCTACGCAGGTCATAACATCAGCGAAGACTATCTCTTCGAACTCACCGAGTTCCTCAAAGATAAGAAATTTGGTGTAATCAACATCTCAAAGTCTGGTACTACCACTGAGACTGCTCTCGCCTTCCGTCTGCTCAAGAAGCAGTGCGAAGACCAGCGTGGCATCGAGGTTGCACGCAAGGTTATCGTAGCAGTTACCGACGCAAAGCGTGGCGCAGCACGCACTACCGCTGACAACGAGGGCTACAAGAGCTTCATCATCCCCGACAATGTGGGTGGTCGTTTCTCTGTGCTCACTCCCGTAGGCTTGCTCCCCATCGCTATTGCAGGCTTTGACATCAAGGCACTCGTAAAGGGTGCTGCTGACATGGAGGCTGCTACTGCCCCCGAAGTCCCCTTCGAGGAGAACATTGCTGCTGTATATGCTGCAACTCGTAACGCCCTCTATGCTGACGGCAAGAAGATTGAGATTCTCGTAAACTACCAGCCCAAGCTCCACTATGTATCAGAGTGGTGGAAGCAGCTCTATGGTGAGTCAGAGGGTAAGGAAAACAAGGGTATCTTCCCCGCATCAGTAGACTTCTCTACCGACCTTCACTCTATGGGTCAGTGGATCCAGCAGGGCGAGCGCACCATCTTCGAGACTGTAATCTCTGTTGAGAACACCAACCACAGCCTCGTAGTTCCCACCGATGAGAAGAATCTCGACGGCCTCAACTTCCTCGCAGGAAAGCATGTTGACGAGGTAAACAAGATGGCTGAGCTCGGTACTCTCCTTGCACATGTTGACGGTGGTGTACCCAACCTCCGCATCGTAATACCCAAGCTTGATGAGTATTATATCGGTCAGTTGCTCTACTTCTTCGAGAAGGGTTGCGGCGTAAGCGGTTATGTGCTCGGCGTAAACCCCTTCGACCAGCCTGGTGTAGAGGACTACAAGCGTAACATGTTTGCCCTTCTCGGCAAGCCCGGCTACGAAGCAGAGACTGAAGCTATCAAGGCACGCTTGGGATAATGTTAATCTAGATTCCTAGAGCGTCTAGGGATCCTGGAGAATCTAGGAGTAACAATCATCCTATGAATCAACAATCAGCAATCAATAACACGAAGGCGCAAGGGTTTCCCCAGCGCCTTCGTGCCGTTCTCTTCGATATGGACG
Organism: Bacteroidaceae bacterium; assembly: GCA_017548225.1. Taxonomy (GTDB): domain Bacteria; phylum Bacteroidota; class Bacteroidia; order Bacteroidales; family Bacteroidaceae; genus UBA1189. The sequence continues at coordinate 10,028 of JAFYMV010000045.1, forward strand.
GTGTACTCTACAACTCCATGCCCTACCACGCCAAGGCGTGGCATCGTGCTATGGCACAATTCGGGTACGACCTCCCCGAAGATGAGGTATACATGCACGAAGGACGCACTGGAGCATCAACCGTCAACCTCGTGAGCATGCGCCAGCGTGGAGTAGAAGAGAGCGAAGAGCGTATACAGGAAATCTACCAAGTCAAATCGGAGTTCTTCAATGAATACCCACCAGCCGACCCCATGCCTGGAGCATTGGAGTTGCTACAGCAACTTAAGGCACAAGGGCTGAAGATTCTCATTGTTACGGGATCAGGACAGCGTTCATTGCTCGATAAACTCAATCATCATTTCCCCGACATCTTCCGCCGAGAACTGATGGTTACAGCCTTTGATGTCAAGTATGGCAAGCCCAACCCCGAGCCCTACTTAATGGGTATGCAGAAGGGAGAGCTCACCCCCGAAGAGTGCATCGTAGTAGAGAACGCTCCACTCGGCGTGCGTGCAGCCAAAGCCGCAGGAATCTTCACCATTGCAGTCAATACTGGCCCTCTGCCCAATGATGCGCTACTCGATGAAGGTGCCGATGTACTGTTCCCCTCCATGCAGGCCTTATCCGACGCTTGGGGAGAATTTTACAACACCTACAACAAATAGGACAGATCTAACCTATGATAGAGAAATAAAGCAGCCACCCTGAAAGTGGCTGCTTTATTTATAGGTTGATTACAAATAGCTCTCAATATCAGTAAGATCATACACGAGGGTCAGTACCCCACATCATCTTCTTCTGCAAAGTTTGGAAGAAGGTGTTAGCCTCTTGTTTCACGACACGAATAGTATGTGCCGCCCTACGCAAGGTAAGTGTGGTGCATTCGGGATAGCTCTGACTAATGCCATCCACAGCGACAAGGAAGCTGCCGCTACGGCTCTCAATCTTGAGGCGGATAGTCTTGTCATCAGCAATAACTATAGGACGCACGCCCAAACTATGTGGAGCTACTGCAGTAAGCACAAACACATCAGATTGCGGATATACAACAGGACCTCCAGCGCTCAAAGAATAGGCTGTAGACCCTGTGGGCGTGGCAATAATAAGTCCATCGCCCATATAGGTAGCCAAGTGCTCGTCTCCAACAGTGGTATGTACGGCAATCATCGATGAGCTATCATGCTTTGACACGGTAATCTCATTGAGAGCATAGCTCGGATGTTCGGTGTCTTCACCCACCACAAGTTCGAGCAGACTACGATCGCGCACTACATAGCGTCCTTCATGCAAATGAACAAAGAAATGCTCCATTTCATCGGCCGAAACATCGGCAAGGAAGCCCAAACGACCAATATTGACACCCACAATAGGAATACCCGCTGCCCCCACATAACGAGCAGCCTTAAGGAAGGTACCATCACCACCGAGACTGATAACCATGTCTATATCAAGACTGGCCAAATCATCAATAACCCCCGCAGGCTCGAAGGTAAAAGACTGTGCTTCGCAGAGGAAGCGGTAGAAATCGCGTTCTACATACACTTCATCGCCATAGCTTGAAAGTATGGCAAACAACTGCTCGGCATGTACCGACTTGCCGGTCTCATAGGTATTTCCGAATAGGGCGAAGCGCATATCTTGAGTTAAAATTTAAAAATTAAAACTTAAAATCGTTAGGAGTCTTATTAATTGTCAATCGTCAATTATCAATTTGTCAATTAAATATGTTAACTTTGCAACGAATTTATCGCAAAGGTAATATTTTTTTTGTTTTGTATGACGAAATTAAGCGTAAATATAAATAAGGTAGCAACAGTGCGCAATGCGCGTGGCGGGAACAACCCTGACATCTGCCGTTTTGCTTTAGACTGCGAGGCTATGGGTGCAGAGGGTATCACAGTGCACCCACGCCCCGATGAGCGCCACATCCGCCGTGCTGATGTGTACGCCTTGCGTCCCTTGCTCCGTACTGAATTTAATATTGAGGGATACCCTAGCAGCGAGTTCATCGAACTGGTATTGCAGGTAAAACCCGCCCAAGTAACTTTGGTGCCTGATGCCCCCGACCAGATTACCTCAAATCATGGTTGGAATACGATAGAGCATCAAGATCTTCTCACCGAGATAGTAAGTACCTTCAAAGAGGCAGGCATACGCACCTCTATATTCGTTGATCCAGATGTAACTATGGTAGAGCATGCAGCCAAGTTAGGTGCCGACCGCGTGGAACTCTATACCGAGCCCTATGCAGCAGGCTATGCCGCTGATCGTGAGACAGCCATTGCCCCCTACATCACTGCTGCTAAAGCTGCAAGAAAGGCTGGTCTCGGGCTCAATGCCGGACATGACTTAAGTCTTGAGAATCTCGCCTACTTCGCCCAAAGCATCCCCAATCTTGACGAGGTGTCTATCGGTCATGCGCTCATCTGCGATGCATTGTACCTTGGAATAGAAGAGACCATACGCAGATACAAAGAGTGCCTGAAGGTGAGTAAATAGGGAGCAAATGATAGAGAAGACAAGGAGTTAAATGGAGTTAAATGGAGTTAAATGAAGATAAAGGCCAAATGATTTGTACGCGGTGTTAAGAACTATCGGCCTTTAACTCCTGAATAAAGCGTAAGCGGAGTGCTATCTCCCTTTAACTACTGACGACCCAAATAGAATAGATTTAGTAAATAATCAAAATAGTAAATAGACAAGATGTTATTCTTACAAACACTAGCACAAGAGGCCGCAGCTGGAATGGCCGAAAATCCCGTTCTCACCGAAGTGGTAGAGACGGCAACCGAAATGAATCTGTGGGATATGGCCACCAAGGGCGGATGGATTATGCTCATCCTCGCTCTGCTGTCAGTATTCTGCGTGTATATCTTCGTAGAGCGTCTCATTGTAATACGCAAGGCCTCAAAGGTAGACCCCGTATTCATGGACCGCATACATGACTATGTGAGAAACGACGAACTAAAGTCAGCTGTCAACTACTGCCGTATCACCAATACTCCCGCTGCCAATATGATTGAGAAGGGACTCGAGCGTATCGACCGCCCCGCATCAGAGGTACAGGCTGCATTGGAGAATGCTGGTAATCTTGAAGTTGCCAAGCTTGAGAAGGGACTTTCTGTAATGGCAACCATCTCTTCAGGCGCCCCCATGATTGGTTTCTTGGGCACTGTATTGGGTATGGTGCGCGCATTCTGGGAAATGTCCAATGCCGGCAACAACATCGACATCACCCTACTCTCAAGTGGTATCTATGAAGCCATGATTACTACCGTAGGAGGTCTTGTGGTAGGTATCGTTGCCATGTTTGCCTACAACTACTTGGTTTCTCGCGTAAACGATGTAGCTAATGTGCTTGAGGCGCAGACGCTCTCGTTCATGGATTTGAAAGATTAACCTTAAAAGGAAACATCGTGAGCCTGAAACGAAGAAATAAAATATCGCCCACATTCAGCATGTCGTCAATGACGGACCTCGTGTTCTTGTTGCTGATATTCTTCATGATTACCTCTACTATGGTAACGCCCAATGCCATCAAGGTGCTCCTTCCGCAAGGCAAGCAGCAGACTTCGGCCAAGCCCCTTACCCGCGTAATCATAGACAAGGATCTCAACTACTACACCGCGTTTGGCAATGAAGATGAGATGCCCATCCTCCCCGAAGAGTTGGCTACCTTCCTTCAAGATTGTGCCAGCAAGGAGCCCGAGATGTATGTGGCGCTCTATGCCGATGAGCGTGTGCCCTATCGCGAGATTGTAAATGTGTTGAACATCGCCAACGAGAACCAGTTCAAGATGGTGCTGGCTACTCGTCGCCCCGACAAAAAGAGTAAGCGTTGAAAGTAGACAAGAATCAAATCGCAGGTGCAGCTGTAACCCTCGCGGTGCATGCCTTTATAGTACTGCTACTTGTAGTGCTCAAGCTCAACACCCCCATATTGGAGGAGGAGAGCGGCATCCCCGTAACATTGGGCAATGTAGCACAGGCGCAAGGACACACCGAGTCGTACCAGTTTACCGAGGTGTCGTCTATCAAGAGCGATGTGCCCAACATTGAGAATGCTCCGCAGACACAACCTCAACCTCAAGTGGAAGAGCCTCTCGTAACCCAGCCTGACGAGCCTACTGTAGACATGCCCACAGCCGAAGAGATAGAGGCACAGAAGCGCGCCGAAGCAGAACGACAAGCAGCCGAGCGCGCAGCACAGCAGATGGCCAGCGCTTTCGGCAAAGGCTTTGAGATGGGGAACAAGGGCGAAGCTACCGAGCAACCCGTAGAAGGTACTCAAGGCACCGAAACGGGAGTATCATCAGCCGAGAAGGTGGTAGGCATAGGCGTGCAAGGAACATTCGACCTCAATGGCCGTAGCATCACAGGTGATGGTCTACCTATCCCCGTAAATACAGTTCAAGCAGAAGGCCGCGTAGTGGTAACCATTACCGTAAACCCTGCCGGACAGGTCATTGCCACCAGCATTAATCTCCGCACCAACACCTCGAATCCCGCCCTGCGCAAAGCAGCCGAAGATGCAGCCAAGCGAGCCCGATTCAACAACATTGATGCAGTGGACAATCAGACAGGAACAATTACCTATTACTTCAAGCTGCGATAGGCAATATAACCTCACAGATAAAAAGAATGGAGGCCAACAAATGTTGGTCTCCATCTTTTTTAGGGAAATGCCGAGTTCAACGATGAGTGGCAGGCGCGATGCTGAATTGTGGCAGGTGCGATGTGGAATTATCGCTGGTGTGATAAAAAGTTTTGGCACCTCCTATTCATCCCTCAACATCTTGGCGCAGCGTGGCGAGCAATCCCTCGCAAGCATCTTCAAGAATATCGATGACATTCTCAAATCCCTGCGCACCGCCATAGTAAGGGTCGGGCACATGATCGGCCACGATACGCGTGCAGTACTCTGTCATGCGATGTATCTTCTCTTCTGCCTCAACACTGGGTGCCAGCTCATGCAAGCGACTGATATTACTGTCATCCATACCAATGACAAGGTCAAAGTCTTCAAAGTCGCTCATACGCACCGGACGCGATAGATGCGTGATATGATAACCTCGTCTTGAAGCATGAGCACGCATACGCGGGTCGGCCTGCTCACCTTGATGATAACTGATAAGTCCCGCCGAGTCCACCTCAATAGCCTTATCCAACCCCTCACGACGCAGTACAGTACGCATCACTTCCTCTGCAGTGCATGAGCGACAGATATTGCCGAGGCAGACAAACAATATTCGTTGTTTCATTATACGATAGATTATACCTTAATATTATAAGAATGGCTAGCACAACACTCCGGACAAGTCATCACATTATGACAATGCCGCAATATTATGCGTTGTGAGATATGTGCACAAAGGTAATGCTTTTTTGTAATACTACTTGCGACTTTATATAAAAAAAGACGGTCGTCATCCCGACGACCAATCTTCCAACTTTAAAAATCTAATACCATGAAAAACACA
>JAFYMV010000007.1 GCA_017548225.1 Bacteroidaceae bacterium
AACATGGCAACCGCATATCACAACCTGTCAGCGTATGACATCACCTCTGTGCCCGATGCTTCGGCAATGAAGTTCGGCATTGTGGTATCTGAATGGAACGAGAATATCACTGCAGCGCTGCTGCATGGAGCAAAAGAGACACTGATGCGTCATGGCGCAAAGCCCGAAAATATCATCGTGTACACCGTGCCCGGTAGTTTTGAACTCATCTATGGCTCGGCAAAGTTTGTGCAGGGTGGCGAGGTCGATGCAGTTATTGCTCTTGGCTGCGTAGTGCGTGGCGATACTCCGCACTTTGATTATGTATGTGCTGGTACTACACAGGGCATTGCGGCGTTGAATGCACAAGCTGCTATTCCCGTTGTCTTCGGACTTATCACAACCAACACCATGCAGCAGGCAGAAGACCGTGCAGGTGGTATACATGGCAACAAGGGTGATGAATGTGCCGTTACAGCCATTAAAATGGTCGATCTGGCAGCGCGATTTAAATAAAAAGATAAATAATAGCAGGATAATCTACATTTTCTGCCGATTATGCTTGCTGATTCAAAAAATAGTTGTACCTTTGCGCTCGCAAATGCGAAAGCAGGTGCTCGGGCAAATTCCAGAGTGGCCAAATGGGGCAGACTGTAAATCTGCTGTCTTTCGACTTCGGTGGTTCGAATCCATCTTTGCCCACAAAAACGAGAAGCGTTAACGCTTCTCGTTTTTGTGTTTATATCCCTTGTACAAGGATGCCATGGGCAATCATACTCTCCAATGTTCGTGTCAGAAGGGGGTTGGCAAGCGGGTAGGGCATTGCCCGGAAAACGAAAAGCAGATTCTAAAATTTGGTAGTGCGGTAGGAATTGCATATTTTTGCAATATAAAATACTAATCGAAAACGAAAGCTTATGATTCCCGAAGAATTTAAGGACATGCGTCCGTTCGAACCAGAAGAGTTACCTGCTGCTTATGATAGCCTATTGGCAGACCCTATGTTCCGTGCTGTAGTAGGCATGGTAATGCCACAACTGCCTGCCGAAGCGCTGGCTCCGATGATGCATGGATGCAAAACAATTTTAGAATTCCAGCACACCTTTATTCGTCCCTTGCTGGATGGAGTCATCAAGAAATGCACCACAGGGCTGACCAGCAACTTCAGCTCGTTGGAACTGACCAAAGAGAAGGAGAATTACACCTACATATCCAATCATCGCGACATTGTGCTCGACTCGGGTCTGCTCGATATGGTGCTCATTGCCGACAGTCAATTCAATACCGTAGAGATTGCTATTGGTGATAACTTACTCATCTATCCTTGGATTAAGACACTTGTGCGCCTCAACCGCAGCTTCATCGTTACCCGCAAGGGTGGCATCCGTGAGATGTTGCAGTCAAGCATGCGCCTGTCATCATACATGCACTATGTGATCAATGAGAAGAAGGCTCCCGTATGGATTGCCCAGCGCGAAGGCCGCTCAAAGGATTCTACCGATCACACCCAGGAGAGCTTGCTCAAGATGTTCGCCATGGGTGGCGAGGGTACCCCTGCCGAGCGCCTTATCGGCCTTAACCTGGCTCCGCTCGCTATCTCTTATGAGTATGACCCATGCGACTGGCTCAAGGCGATGGAGTTCCAGATGAAGCGTGACAACCCCGAACATAAGAAATCGCAAGCCGATGACCTGATGAATATGAAGACCGGTATCTATGGCTACAAGGGTCGCGTGCACTATCAGACAGCTGAATGCATGAACGACTTTATCGCTGCTTTGCCTGCCGACATGGCGAAGAACGATTTCTATGCCACTATTGCCAAAGAGATAGACCGTCGCATCTACAGCAACTACCAATTGTATCCTGGCAACTTTGTGGCTATAGACCTTCTGCAGGGTGGCAATGCTTATGCCGACCGCTATACCGCAGAGGAGCGTGCCACCTTCGAGCAGTACATTGCCGGACAGTTGCAGAAGATTGAGATGCCTGGCAAGGATGAGGCCTTCTTGCGTACCAAGATGTTGGAAATGTATGCCAATCCGGCTTTAAACCAGTTGAGTGTACTGAACGAAGCATAATCCATCCGAAGTGAAAAGCATAAAATATCTTATATTCCCCATCCTCGCACTGCTTTGCAGTTGCGAGGATGCTGCTAATGACTACCGCTATCCATCGGTGGTTACAGACTTTGCTAGCCTTATTATTGATGCCGAGGGACAGCCCGAGCAGTTGAGCCTCGATAATGGACATACCTATCCTATGTCCTTTACCGAAGAGTATCGTGAGTCGCATAGCTCGCAGTTAGCGTATAGGCCCGATACGGTGTACCGTGTCATCAGTATATATGAGTTGCGTGCCGATAGTGTGGCCTATGTATACTCGATAGGCAAGGTAGAGTCTATTGTGCCGTCTCCATTGCGCAAAGGGGAAGAGTTGCTTCGAGATCCCTCGTATCTGCAGAGCTGCTGGCTATCTGGCGGATATCTCAATATGGTAATAGAGTTGAAGGCGCTCAACGACATGCACCGTATAGGGTTTGTAGACACCACGCCAGAGAGTATGCAGGGCAAGGAGTTTACCTTTTATCACGATGCCAATGGCGACATAGAGTCGTACCGTCGTAAGCTCTACGCCTCCATTCCTCTAGCTCCCTTTACGGGCGTATTGCAACAAGGCGACACGCTGCGCTTCGTCATCAATACCTACGATGAGGGACTTATTCAACGGGAGTTTGTACTGTAATTTGGATGGTATCCAAGCGGTGAATCAGTGAGTCGCAAACGATTCTGAACGCAGCTCTATTCTCTTCGCTAATTGGTTTTTTGGGCTGCGACTTGATGGTCAGCGGATTGATCGGCTTGCCGTTCTCATATACACGGAAGTCAAGGTGCGGACCTGTAGACAAGCCTGTAGAGCCCACATATCCGATAACCTCCTTTTGTGCCACTCTATCACCCACATTCAGCCCTTTGGCAAAGCGGGATAGGTGCATGTAGGTGGTGGTATAGGTGTTGTTGTGGCGTATCTTCACATAGTTACCTCCACCATTGGCTTGGAAACCCTTCTCAATGACCTTTCCGCTACCGATAGCATATACGGGAGTACCCGTAGGAGCGGCATAGTCCACACCATGATGAGCACGATAGCGCTTCAGTACGGGGTGGTAGCGGCTATTGGTAAAGCGTGATGAGATACGATAATAGTCGAGCGGAGCCTTTAGGAATGCTCCTTCAAGGCTGTTACCCTTCTCATTATAATAAAGTTCCTCCTCGTCTTGTACGAAGGGGATGGCATAGTAGAGGCTGTCTGATGCGCGGAACGATGCTGCGCGTATGCGGAACTGTCCTATGGGGCGTTCCTCCACATATTCCTGCTCATATACGAGACGAAACTCATCGCCCTTTTGGATACCGAAGAAGTCGATGGTCCACCCGAAGATATGCGAGAGCGCTACAGCCAGTTGGGGCGAAGCCTTGCTGGCTATCATGGCGTTCCATAAAGAAGATTCCACTACACCACCGCAAGTCTGCTCGCGCCATTCAGAGGGGAGTTCGCCTCGTGTAACCTTGTCGGTTGTAAGGTCAAACACTGCATACTCCTTGGCATTCATCTCATAGACAAAGTAGCGGGGTGTAGCTGCGCTATCCATGTCGGTGAGCAAGGTACAAGGTTGTCCCGCACGCACCTTGCGTACATCAAATACCGAGTCAGGGCAGTTTGAGGTGAGGGCATACACCTTCGAGGCTGTGAGCCCGTAGCCGAAGAGCAGTTCTGCCAATGTTTGTCGGGGTGCCACTGTGTCGTGTCGCACGCTGAAATACTCGATAGGCAGTCCGTACTTATATATTGTATCTTTGACTGCTTGGCCCAATGTGATGTCTTCAGGTGCGGCATCTCTGCCTCCTGTGCACACTGTTACCCATGCGCCTACCACTACTACAGTAGCGATCAGCGATGCCACTATCCAACTTGTCTTCTTCTTATTACTGCTTCTTCTGAATCGTCGTATTGCCATCCTTAGTGTTTGCGCATCAATTAGTTACCCATTTCGCTGATAAACTTGAGGCGCACCAGACGGATTTCCTCTTCAGAGTAGTCATCGCCCAATTCATCGATTGCTTCTTCAATGTCGTCGGTTTCAGACTCCTTAAAGTATTCGTAAATCTCTTCCACCTTGTCGTCATCGAGCACCTCTTCAAGGAAGTAGTCGATATTGAGCTTGGTGCCAGAGTATACGATGCTCTCCACTTCGTCGAGCAACTCGTCGAATTCAATGCCTTTGGCTACGGCGATATCGTCGAGCGCCACCTTGCGGTCGATGCTCTGGATGATGCTCACCTTCATCTTGGATTTGTTGGCCACAGTGCGTACGCGCATGTCTTCGGGGCGTTCAATCTCGTTCTCCTCCACATGGCGGCGTATGAGGTCCACGAAATCCTGTCCATAGCGTTTGGCCTTGCCCTCACCCACGCCGGGAATATTTCTCAACTCCTCAATAGTGATGGGATAGGTAGTAGCCATAGCCTCGATAGAGGGATCCTGGAAGATGACATAAGGAGGCAATCCGTGTTGTTTTGACACCTTCTTGCGCAGGTCCTTAAGCATTGAGAACAAGGCGGGGTCTACCACGACGGTACCGCTCGAACGCATGGGCATTTCTTCATTCTCCTCCTCGTCAAAATCGCGGTCCTCGACAATCTTGAATGGCTTGGGCGACTTGAGATACTTCTTACCTGCAGCGGTAATCTTGATTAGTCCATAGTTTTCCACATCCTTGTTCAGATACCCCGAGATGAGTGCTTGTTGCAGTACGGCATTCCATGTCTTCTCCTCCTCACCGGTGCCGGTGCCGAAGGTTTCCAAGTCGTCGTGCTGGTGAGCGATGATCTCGGATGTTTCCTTACCGAGTATGATGTTGATGATGTAGTCTGACTTAAAGTTCTCCTTTACGGCGATTACCGTTTCAAGGAGTGTACATAATAACTCTTGAGCTTCCACTTGTTTTTTGGGATTTAAACAATTATCACAATTTCCACAATTCTCTTCCTTATATGTTTCACCGAAGTAATGGAGCAGCAGCTTGCGTCGGCATACCGACGATTCGCAGTAGGCTGTAGTCTCTTTCAGCAACTGCTTGCCGATGTCCTGCTCTGCGATAGGCTTTCCTTCGAGAAACTTTTCCAACTTTTGTAAATCCTTGTTGCTATAGAATGCGATGCAGCGTCCTTCGCCGCCGTCGCGACCTCCTCGTCCAGTTTCCTGATAGTATCCTTCGAGGCTCTTGGGTATGTCGTAGTGTATGACATAGCGCACATCGGGCTTGTCGATACCCATGCCGAAGGCTATCGTGGCAACGATGACATCTACGCGCTCCATGATGAAGTCGTCCTGTGTCTGTGAACGCAGAGCCGAATCCATGCCCGCGTGGTATGCCGCAGCAGAGATGTTGTTGGCTCTGAGTATCTCGGCGAGCTCCTCTACCTTCTTTCGGCTGAGGCAGTAGACGATGCCCGACTTACCCTCTTGTGTCTTGATGAAGCGTACGATGTCCGAGTCTACATTCTTGGTCTTCGGGCGTACCTCGTAGTAGAGGTTGGGTCGGTTGAACGATGAGCAGAACTCCTCAGCATTGGCCATGCCGAGATTCTTCTTGATGTCATCGCGTACCTTATGTGTTGCCGTTGCGGTGAGTGCAATGATAGGCGCCTGGCATATCTCGTTGATGATGGGGCGTATCTTGCGATACTCGGGACGGAAGTCATGTCCCCATTCTGATATACAGTGTGCCTCGTCAATGGCGTAGAACGAAATCTTTACCGAGCGGAGAAATTCCACATTCTCTTCCTTTGTCAGCGATTCGGGAGCCACATAGAGCAATTTGGTCTTTCCCGACAGCACATCGGCCTTCACCTGCTCTATAGCTGCTTTGTTGAGCGACGAGTTCAAGAAGTGTGCCACTCCATCCTCTTCGCTGTAGTTACGGATGGCGTCGACCTGATTCTTCATCAGTGCGATGAGCGGAGAGATTACGATGGCCGTACCCTCCATGATCAGTGAAGGCAACTGATAACACAACGACTTACCGCCACCGGTAGGCATCAGTACGAAAGTGTCATTCCCTGCAAGCACATTGCGGATGATAGCTTCTTGATCGCCCTTGAATGTGTCAAATCCGAAATGTTGTTTCAACAATTCAGTAAGATTTATCTCATTCGTATCCATAACATTAGGCCCTCTTACCACAGACTTTGGATTAAGGCTGCGATGAGGAGTAACACAAAGTTAAAAACAAGTTCGCGAAACTTGCAAATTTTTATCCACTTTTTTTTCGCATCTCATGAAAATATAAAAAACGCGGCTTTGGGTCGTAGAAAATTTATGCATGAAATAAAATATTTGAATATTTTTTATTGAAAAATTGAAAAATTGAAAAATTGAAAAATTGTGTCTATCTTTGCCATGCAATATTTTATATATTGAAACATAACAAACATTAAAATATTTAATAAATTATGAGAAAACACTCAATCTTCGCAGTCATCGCCATGATGATGTGCCTTCCGCTCGCCTTGCAGGCGAAGGTGGAACATTTGTTGCCCAAGGTGCATGTACTCAAGGAGACGAAGGGTACGCCCTTTGCCTTGCAGCGCACGGTGACCATCACAGACGCTACGAATAGCGCTGCACTGAAAAGGGTATTCACAGACAATGGTTGCACCATCGGTGAGGGCGGCGCTGCTGTGACCGTAGAGATGGTAGAAAGCATCGAGGGTGCCTACGACTACACTCTCGTGGGCTACGACAACGAGGGCTACCAGCTCACCGTGAGCGAGAACGCTATCGCTATCAAGGCGGTGAAGCCTATCGGTGTCATCCGTGCGGCACAGACGCTGGCTCAGCTTGCCGAAGGCTATGATGAGGGCGCGGCAGCCATTGAGGCCGTCGAGATTACCGACTGGGCAGCCTTCAAGCTCCGTGGCTACATGCACGATGTGGGCCGCTCGTTCATCTCGGTTGAGGAGCTGAAGAAGCATATCGACCTGCTGTCGCGCTTCAAGGTGAACACCTTCCACTGGCACTTCACCGAGAACCAGGCATGGCGCTTCGAGGTGGAGGGGTATCCTCAGTTGACTGACGCCTCATCGATGACTCGCTTCGAGGGTCAGTATTACACTCAGGCACAGTGCCGCGAGGTGGCAGCCTATGCTCACGAGCGTGGTGTGACCATCGTTCCCGAGATTGACATGCCCGGTCATAGCCAAGCCTTCAAGACTGCCATGGGCTTCAGCATGCAGACCGACCAAGGTGTAGAGGTGCTCAAGACCGTACTTACCCAGTTGGCCGATGTGTTCCCTCACTCACCCTACATCCATATTGGTGCCGATGAGGAGGAGATTGAATATCCTAACTTCCTTGGCATCATGGCAGACCACATCCATGGCTTGGGTCGTAAGATGGTGGTGTGGAACCCCATCCGTGGCGTTGGCATCAACAGTACCATGTGTGACATGACGCAGATGTGGAGCAGCAGCGGCGCCAATATCAACGGTGTGCCCGACATCGACTGCCGATACAACTACACTAACCACTTTGATGTGTTTGCCGATGTGGTGGGTATCTACAAGAGCAACATCTACTACAAGGCACAGGGCGATGCGGAGACAGCAGGTACTATCTCAGCCTACTGGAACGACCGCAAGACTCCCACTGAGGAGGACATCGTGAAGCAGAACAATATGTACGCCAATGTGCTGGCCAGTGCCGAGCGTGCTTGGATAGGCAGTAAGGTCAACGGCGCCGAGGGCTACATCGAGAAGCTCGGTACCACACTCCCCAATTCGGGTGAGGTGTATGAAGAGTTCAAGGATTGGGAAACCCGCTTCCTCTTCCACAAGGCTCATTCGTTGAAGGACGAGCCCATCCCCTATGTGAAGCAGACCAATGTGCGCTGGCGCATCACCGACCCCTTCCCCAATGGCGGTAACAGCGCTGCTACTTTTGCTCCCGACCAGTATGCTACAAGCACCGATGATGAGGGATTGATTCCCGAGACCTTCATCCACGAGGGCAAGACCTACTATTCAGGTATGGCTACTGGTGCAGGTATCTACCTCCGTCATGTGTGGGGTAACAATATCATCCCCACCTACTATGGTAGTACCAATCATAACAATATGACCGCGTATGCTTGGACTTATGTATACTCAGAAACCGAGCAGACTGTAGGTGCACAGATTGAGTTCCAGAACTATGGACGCTCAGAACACGACAAGACTCCAAATGCAGACAAGTGGGACCGCAAGGGTTCTGACATATGGATTAATGGCACACGCATCAATCCTCCCACATGGAAGACTCCAGGTTTTGACCCCACCAACGAGGATGACCTCTTTAATGAGAACTTCAGCGCTCGTGAGCCCATCGAAGTGACCCTGAAGCAGGGTTGGAATAAGGTATTCCTCAAGCTCCCTTATGTGAGTGCCGATGGTATTCGCCTCAACAAGTGGATGTTTACCTGCGTATTCACCGACCTCGAAGGAAAGAATGCCGTGGAGGGCCTCATCTACTCTCCCAACCAATGTATGGACGAAGCGACCGAACTCGTAGCAGCTAAGGTGAGCGAAATCAAACGCGACCGCGGCAACCTCATCGGTACTGCCATCGGCCTCTGGCCCGAGAGCGCAGCTACTGAGCTCGATGCCAAGGTGAAGGAGATAGAAGCGACCTATGCCGAGGAAAAGACCGCCGAGGAGCGTGCCGCACAGGTAGAGGAGTTGGAGACCGCATGGGCGGCCTTCATCGCATCGCTCACTGGTGACAAGATCAACCTTCCCGTCAGTGGCAACTACTACCGCATGTATACTCCTGGGCGTGAAAACCGTTACCCCACATCACAAGGCGTAGGCAACGCAATTGTGGGTGAGCAGAACCCCGCAACAAAGGCGTCAATCTGGCAATTTGTATCTCGCGGTGACAATTTGTATGACATCATCAACCTTGCCGATGGTACCTATATCTCACCTGCCAGCAATAACAATACCGCCATAAATACCATTGCCGACAAACCTAATGCAGGCTGGACCATCAAGTCTGCTGGTGCAGGAAAGGTGATAGTCACAAGCGGCACGACACAGTTCAATCAAACTAATAGCGGACAGGGATATAAGCTCTACAACTGGGGATACAACAGCAATGGATTTCCCAATGCCTTTAATACCTCGGATGGCGGTTGTCTGTACGAATTGATTGATGTCACAGCCATTGCCGAAGCCACTCCCATTAAGTCGCTCGCCAGCTACGAGGAGTTTGAGAATGGCGGCGTATATAGCTTCGTGACAGAACGTGGTTGGATGGGCGCTACTGCAAGCAGTAACAATGCCATCTCTACCGCCAAGACAACCGTATCACCTGCGGCATCGGCCGATAACCCCTATTTCCAGTGGACGGTCTACCAATCTAAGAATGGCAACTACTACCTTTATAATATAGGTAAGGAGAAGTTCATGGGTGTGCAGAGCTCGAACAACGCTTCGGTGCCCCTCGTGGATAGCCCTGCGGGCAAACAGCTCACCTTCAAGAATAGCTCAACTGCGGCCTATCCCATCATGTTCTCGACCGATAATGCTGGTGTAGTAAACCATACCACTGTTCATGGCGAAGGACTTGTTACCTGGACTGACGGATGGAGCAAGCTCGATGATGCCGGCAGCAACCATAAGGTGGCATTGATATGCACCTTAGACGATGAAGCACTCGCCAAGATTGCAGAACTCGTAGAGGCATATGATGTGTATGATGAGAGCGCCTCAGCTGCTCCCCAGCCCTTCGTAAAGTTGGAGTGCTTGGAGAAGAAGAGTTATCCTTATGCCATTGACGATGTCTTGGCCGACAAGGTGTTTGCGCAGGAGAACATCACTATTGCGGTGGATGTGACTATGCCTGCATCGTTGGCTAATAATACTCGTTATGCTCTTGTTTGTGCTGCGGACCCCACAAAGGGGATTACTGGTGCGACTAAGACCAATTCGCCTTACATCGCTTATGGATTGAACGGCAGTAATCCTGCTTATTTACCTTCATCTGCAAATGGGGATAAGTTTAGCTACAGAGAGTTCGCTTTTTCAGGAAACACTACTTACAAAGTGGTGTATGTTATTGATAAGACCAACAAGCAGTTCTCAATCTATGTTGATGGAGCATTGAAGAGCACAGCGACCTATCCTGTTTCTGGTTACGAACTCCAATCCTTCAGCAACTTTTCAAGCAATGACAATGCAAAGCTCTATATCGGTGGCGGTATTGTAAGTAACACCACTTCGTATGATGTCTTTGGCGGGCAGGTGCACTCGGTGCAGTTCTTCGATGAGGCACTGACCGCCGAGAATATTGCCTTGATTGAATACCCCTTGACCCAAGACCAGCAGAACGAGCTCCGCGTAGTGGAAAAGTTATACCGTCCCACAAAGCGTGTCACCGTACTGGAATCTGGCAAGAAGTACATGATCTATGATACTGCTGAAGGCCGCACCGGCTTCATCAAGAATGCTGGCACCAGTTTGGGCCATAGCGGAACCAATGCACAGAGCAAGCCCGGCACATTCTCTGGCGACGAGAGCTACATCTGGACCGTATCAGCTGCCGATGCCGCCAACTACAAGTACTACCTCAAGGCATCTAACGGCAAGTATGTGAATGCTACTGGCAATACTGAGAATGCTACAGGACAAGATATCTACATTCAGCCATGGAAGACCTCTACTGCTACCAAATCTGAGTCAAACAGCGAAAGCGAAGAGGGTACCATCACCCCGAATGCAGAAATCGGTGAAGGCGTATGGACCATCAGTGGCAGCAAGGTTGGCAACAATGGGCAAAACTGTTGGAATGGTAACTCTGGCAGCTGGGCAAAATGGAGCAACTGTCACCCCTATGCCTTATACGACTATGAGCTACAGGCGTCTATCGAGATTCCGCAAAATGCCTTGACCTACTACATCGCGGCCGATGCTCTTCAATCAGATGGTAGCTATGCAAAGCATTACCTCTACAACAATAACGGAACATTGGCAACAAGTCCCAACTTTGTTCGTGACGATGCGAAGTATATGTGGACAGCAACCGTGGATGCCAATGGAAACTACACCTTTGCCAATGGCGCAGGTCAGTATTTGGGATATGGCGCAAGCGGCAGTGGACTCTGCATGGCTGCTTCTCCCGTATCGCTCAACATCAGCAAGGAGAATGCCGTACATGGTGGTTCGTTGGGTATGTACCGCATCCGTCCCGAGGGCGACGCTGATGGTCAGTGGATGGTGACCAAGGTCAATGGAACATCGTTTAACCGAAACTCAGCGAAGGTCAACAACGGTAGTTGGTGCTCTGACTACACCTTTACCTATGTAAATAGTGGCGACCGCATGCTCACCATCGTTAGCAATGTACCCAATGTTGAAGCAATATATAGCTGGAATGGAGAAGAGTTTGACCTCGTCACACAACTCGAAGGAAATGCAGAGGTGACTGATGCTACACTGAACTGCGTATCATGTAATACGGCCTACACATTCGACGGATTCTACAGCGATGAGCAGTTTACACAACAGATAACCGAGGTTGCCGAGTTAGAGGATGACATGACCGTGTATGCCAAGTTTACACTCAACATCTTCTCGGAGAACTATGGCGAGAAATGGGTAAGCGTCATTCGTGCTACCAATGCGGCTCATGCAATGATACTTACTGACGGTGCGGCTAATACCGTGCCCGTATACAATATGCTCGACTATGCCAATGAGGGCATTCTGTGGAACTTTGTGGGTACAGCCGAGAACTTCAAGATATATAATAAGGTGAGCGGCGATGCATTGGCACTCACTCCGAATGCCACGCCTGCCGATGGCGTAACCGTGAAGATGGTGGCCGCTACTGAGGCACAGAACTGGCACCTCATCCAATATGCGGATGGCTATGCCATCGCTCCCGTGGACAACAATGCATGGGGTCTCAACTCATATGGCAATGTTGCTGGCAATCAAGTTAAGTTCTATGGCGTAGCCGATGGAGGTACGCATTGGAACTTCCTGTTGCAGAACCTGCTATCCGCAAAAGCCGAGGTGGAAGGTTGGAACGAGAACAATCCCAACACCCACTTTGGTAGCATAAAAATCGTCAATGGCAGCAACAGCGCGTTGGCTAAGTTGAAGATGGAGAACACAGCGGTCAGCAACATCGTTTACAATGGCGCAGATGTCACTATCGAGTTTGCCCGCGCCTACCGCGGCTTCGAGTTCCAAGGCTACCGTGTGGGCACCACAGACTTGGGCGAGAACTTTACACTCACCGAGGAGATAAAAGCACAAATCACCGAGCAGAATCCCCTCGTGGCTAAGTTCACTACGACAGATGACGTAACCCTCTTCTACGATGACGATCCCTTCTCATACCGTATCCCTGCCATCGGCAAGACCTCTACAGGTCGCCTCATTGCAGTGAGCGACTATCGTTATAGCCTTGACGATATAGGTCGTTACAACTTTGGTACAGCCAACCCTGGTATTGACCTCGTGATGCGTTATAGCGATGACAATGGTAAGACTTGGAGCGAGACAAAGACGATTGCTAAGGGCTCTTGCGTTCGTGGCACTGACGACTGCGCCTATGGTGATGCTGCCATCGCCGTGGTGGGACAGAAGGTGCTCGTGATGGGTGCTGCTGGTGATGTGATGTTCGGTAATGGTAGCGCTACAGCGCACAACAGAGCTATACGCATATTCAGTGAAGATAATGGTGTTACTTGG
>JAFYMV010000046.1 GCA_017548225.1 Bacteroidaceae bacterium
ATAAAGGAGGCCTCCCTAACCCTCCTGAAGGAGGGAACTTCGGAGACCATTGCAAACATATATAAAAAGACTTAACACAACAAAAGTAAAACAATAATCTTCCGCGATGCATGCATCACCCTCTTATAAGAGGGGAAGGGGGAGGCTCCCAATTTATGGAAAGAGAGACTACTACGAGGTCCTTGGCGTCGACAAGAAGGCGTCGGCCGATGAGATAAAGAAGGCATACAAGAAGATGGCCATCAAGTATCACCCCGACCGCAATCCGGGCGACAAGGAGGCTGAAGATAAGTTCAAGGAGGCTGCCGAAGCCTACGAGGTACTGAGCGATGAAAACAAGCGCGCCCGCTACGACCAGTTTGGCCATGCCGGCATGGGTGGCGCAGCAGGTGGCGGATATAGCGGACAGGGCATGTCTATGGACGACATCTTCTCAATGTTTGGCGACATCTTCGGCGGACATGGCGGCTTTGGAGGCTTTGGCGGTTTCGGTGGCGGTGGCCAGCGTCAGCAGGCGCGTCGTTTCCGCGGATCGGACCTCCGCATCAAGGTAAAGCTAACCCTCAAGGAGATTGCCGAAGGCGTAGAAAAGAAGCTCAAGCTGAAGAAATATGTACCCTGCGAGCACTGCGGTGGCACAGGCGCTGACGGCAACAGCGGCACGGAAACCTGCCCCGACTGTCATGGCACAGGCTCGGTGACACGCACCCAGCAGAGCATCTTCGGCATGATGCAGACACAAAGCGTATGCCCCCGATGCAATGGCGAGGGAAAGACCATCAAGAACAAGTGCCCACACTGTAGCGGCGAGGGTATCGTATACGCCGAAGAGATCGTAACCGTAAAGATTCCCGCTGGCGTAGCCGAAGGCATGCAGCTATCGATGAACGGAAAGGGCAACGCAGGCAAGCGCAATGGTGTGCCGGGCGACCTGCTCATACTCATCGAGGAGGAACCACACGCAGAGCTCATACGCGATGATAACGACCTCGTATACAACCTCTTGCTCGATATCCCCACCGCCACACTCGGCGGCACGGCCGACATCCCCACCATCGACAGCAAGGTGCGCGTAAAGATTGAGCCAGGCACACAACCGGGCAAGGTGCTGCGCCTGCGCGGCAAGGGACTGCCCAGCGTGAACGGATACGGCACGGGCGACCTGCTGGTGAACATCAGCGTATACATCCCCGAGACCTTGAGCCGCGACGAGAAGGCGGCAATGGAGAAGTTCCAGAAGTCCGACAACTTCATACCCAACGAGGGACTGAAGGAGAAGATTTTCCGCAAGTTCAAGAACTTGTTCGACTAATCGCACCACACGCGATATACCCCATCAAAGAGAGCACGCACCCCGTCAAGGGGAGGTGCTCTCTTTTTGCATCATCTGCCCCGTCAAAAAAAATCGCATCCCACGAAAAAAAACACACACAAAAATAGATGAGAAAACCATTTTTTTCGTACCTTTGCAACCAATCAGAAACAGCAGAAAACTACACTTAATATACTTTTGTTTTATGAAACAAGACATGATTGTAATTTTGGACCTCGGCAGCCACGAGAATACCGTACTTGCTAGAGCCATCCGTGCACTCGGTGTGTATAGCGAGATTTATCCGCACGACATCACCGCAGCAGAGTTGAAGGCATTGCCTAATGTAAAGGGTATCATCATCAATGGTGGCCCCAACCATGTAATCGACGGCGTAGAAATCGATGTATTGCCCGAGATCTATGAGGCTGGGTTCCCCGTGATGGCGGCAGGCCACGACAAGGCACTCTGCGAAGTGAAGTTGGCACAGTTCACCGACGACGAGGAGGCTATCAAGGCAGCTGTAAAGGGATTCGTTTTCGATACCTGCAAGGCGGAGGCCAACTGGAATATGAAGAACTTCGTTGCTGACCAGGTAGAGCTCGTACGCCGCCAGGTAGGCGACAAGAAGGTGCTGCTCGCCCTCTCGGGTGGTGTTGACAGCTCGGTAGTAGCTGCATTGCTGCTCAAGGCTATCGGCAACAACCTCGTATGCGTGCATGTAAACCACGGTCTCATGCGTAAGGGTGAGTCTGAAGCCGTTGTCGAGATGTTCAAGAACCAGCTCAACGCCAACCTCATCTATGTTGACGCCACCGAGCGCTTCCTCACCAAGCTTGAGAATGTAGCTGACCCCGAAGAGAAGCGTAAGATTATCGGCGGCGAATTTATCCGCGTATTTGAGGAAGAGGCTCGCAAGCTCGAAGGCATCAGCTACCTCGGCCAGGGTACCATCTACCCCGACATCGTAGAAAGCGGCACCAAGACAGCCAAGTGCGTGAAGAGCCACCACAATGTAGGCGGTCTGCCCGAAGACCTCCAGTTCGAACTCGTAGAGCCTCTGAAGCAGCTCTTCAAGGATGAGGTGCGTGCATGTGGTCTCGAGCTCGGCTTGCCCTACGAGATGGTATACCGTCAGCCGTTCCCCGGTCCTGGTCTCGGCGTACGCTGCCTCGGCGCTATCACACGCGACCGCCTCGAAGCAGTGCG
>JAFYMV010000047.1 GCA_017548225.1 Bacteroidaceae bacterium
CCCTCACGAGAAAGGATGTTGCGTGCAGTGTCAGTGGGCTGAGCACCTACACCTACCCAATACATAGCTCTCTCGAAATTCAAATCTACTGTGGCAGGATCGGTGTTGGGGTTGTAAGTACCGATCTTTTCAATAAATTTTCCATCACGTGGAGCTCTTGCATCAGCAATTACGATAGAGTAGAACGCGTAGTCCTTGTGACCTCTTCTCTGCAATCTGATTTTTGTTGCCATTTTGTTAAGTATTAATTAGTTAATGATTTGAATATGCTAATATCTCGTATTAGCGGGTGCAAAGGTAGTGTAAATTGGGCGAAAATCCAAATGTTTTTGAGAATTTCTGCCGACGCGGTATGAAAGCATCTTCATTTCAAACTGCAAAAAATAGACTAAAGGTAGAGCAGGCAGGGCGGTATGGTGTAACGCAGATTTTTGTATATTAAATAATAGTTGTATATTTGCAGTTGGAAATAGTGGGAATAGCGACTGATTGGGGTTGCCATAGCGGCATCTAAGTGCTGGTATACCGATCCCGGAATCGTCAATTTGTAACCATAAAGACCATTAACTATTAAAACCATTTATTAAAGAAAATCTATGGGAAAAGACATCATCTTACGCGTAGAAGACAGTATCAAGAAGAACTGGGATCGTGACGCTTTGACCGACTACAAAGGTTGCACCTTGCAGTATAAGGATGTAGCCCGTCGTATTGAGAAGTTGCACATCATGTTCGAAGAGGCTGGTGTTGTGCCTGGAGATAAGATCTCGTTGTGCGGACGCAACAGCTCCAACTGGGGTGTGGCGTTCCTCGCTACTTTGACCTATGGTGCTGTGCCTGTGCCTATCTTGCATGAGTTTAAGGCTGATAATATCCATAATATCATCAATCATAGTGATTCGAAACTGGCTTTCATTGGCGAAAGCATCTGGGAGAATCTCAACGAGGAGGAAATCCCTAATGTTCTCGGTGTAATCCAGATTGAACACTATAATCTTTTCATCAGTCGCAATGAGAAGTTGACATACGCTCGCGAACACTTGAACGAACTCTTCGGAAAGAAGTTCCCCAAGCGTTTTGATAAGAGCATGATCAGCTACTATCACGACAACCAACCCGATGATTTGGCTATCATCAACTATACCAGTGGATCTACCGGATTCTCTAAGGGTGTGATGATTCCCTACCGTGCGGTAACTAATAACATGGAGTTCGGCAATCAGGTGCTCAGTCTCAAGGCTGGTATGACCGTCGTGTCTATGTTGCCTATGGCTCACATGTATGGTATGGCATTTGAGTTCCTTTATGAGCTCACTGTAGGTATGCATATCTACTTCCTTACCCGTATACCTTCTCCGAAGATTATCTTCCAGGCACTTAATGAGATCAAGCCTTCAGTGATTGTGGCCGTGCCCCTCATCATTGAAAAGATTATCAAGAAGAATGTATTGCCCAAGTTGGAGACTCCTAGCATGAAGCTCTTGCTCAAGGTGCCCATTGTGAACGAGGCTATTCTTGCCAAAGTGCGCGAAACGATGATCAGTTCGTTCGGTGGTAACTTCTACGAGGTTATCGTGGGTGGTGCTGCCTTCAACCATGAGGTAGAGACCTTGCTGCATCAGCTCAAATTCCCCTACACCGTAGGTTACGGCGCTACCGAGTGTGCTCCTATTATCTGCTACGAGGATTGGAAGAAGTTTGTACCCGGTTCATGCGGTAAGGCTGCTTATGGTATGACCGTGCGTATCAACTCAGAGGATCCCGAGAATATCGCTGGCGAAATCCTTGTAAAGGGACCGAATGTGATGCTCGGATACTACAAGAACGAAGAGGCTACTGCCGAGACTATCGATGCTGACGGATGGTACCACACTGGCGACCTTGGTGTAATGGATAGCGAAGGTAATGTGTTTATCAAGGGCCGTTCGAAGAATATGCTACTCGGTCCTTCAGGACAGAATATCTATCCTGAAGAGATTGAGGACCAACTCAATAGTATGGCCTATGTGGCTGAGTCGCTCGTCGTTCATCGTGATGGCAAGCTCGTGGCACTCATCCACCCCGATTACGATACCGCATTCAAGGAGGGTAAGACCGAACAGGATGTAGTGGCACAGATGGATGTAAACCGCACAGAGTTGAACAAGAATTTGCCTGCTTACTGCCAGATTACCGGCGTGCAGATACAGAGTGAGGAGTTTGAGAAGACTCCGAAGAAGAGCATCAAGCGTTACTTGTATCAGTAATAAGATAGGATTATAATAATAAAAGGGTGTATCAAGCGATGCACCCTTTATTCTTTTACTTGTAAAATGTATTGCTTGAGGATTAAGTTCCCTTGTTCAATGCCACTAAAATCACATGTTGTTCTGTGCCGCGCAATCTGCATCGTTCACTGGTGCGTTTGCCTACGGCCCATAGTATCTCATCCTTGTGGCATAGCAACCATTGTTGTTGCTTCTCGGTGCGGGGTAGCTTGAGATCTGTATAGAAGTCGCTCAATAGCTTCGTGCCTTTCATTCCAAAGGGGCTGAAACGATCGCCCTCTTGGGGGTGGCGCAAAGTGAGTACGCCACTGAAGCGGTCGGCATCGACGCACAGGACATTGCTGTCGCGTGGCACTTGCCAATTCGCGTCGGTGGTTACTCGGCTGACGGTCAATGTAGTGCCGTCGGGCAATGTCAGTGTGCCCGCATCGGGTAGAGTGTATGTGATGTCGTTGTTGGCGACTGTATTGCGTCGTACGAGCAGATGAGTGCGGTCGCGCAACACGGTGTGTCCTTTCGAATGGAACATGCGTCCGGCCTCTGCAGATAGTGAACGGAATATGTCGTTCACCTGTGCCGAGTTGAAGCCATAGGGGCGCAATATCTCAAACAGGATTGTCTTGGGCGCATCCGTGTCGAGTAGGGCAGGGATGGATATATGGGGTTCCTTGTCTCCCTCAACGATGTGCATGCTCTCCTCTGTCACCGCTTTGTTATAAAGGATGGCGGCTTCTGCAAGGTGTGATGCTGCTTGTAGTATATTGTCTTTGGCGGCGGGGTTTATCTGCCGCATCATGGGGAGCAGGTGTAGGCGCACCTTGTTGCGGGCATACTCGTCGGTTAGGTTGGTGCTATCGGTTATGTAGGATTGATCCAGCCTTTCAAGATAGCCTATCACCTCATCGCGTGTTAGGCATAAGAGTGGGCGTACCACATGTTTGTTGATGACTCGCATGCCCGTAAGTCCGTTGATGCCTGCTCCACGGATAAGGTTGAGCAGCAATGTCTCCACCGCATCATCTTTATGGTGTGCTACAGCCACGACATCCAACCCTTGTGCTTGGCGTATACGCTCAAACTCCTGGTAGCGCAGCTCGCGAGCGGCCATTTCAATAGAGATATGTTGGTCGGCCGCATATCCTTGCGTGTCAAAATGTACCACCTCGCAAGGGATGTGTAGCGAACGGCACAACTCTACGGCAAACATCTCGTCGCGGTCGCTCTCCTCGCCCCGCAGATGAAAGTTGCAGTGTACGGCATGGCACCGATAGCCCAAATGCACGAGCATACGAAGCAGGGCCACCGAGTCGGCTCCGCCACTCAATCCTACCAGTACGCCAGCTCCGTCGGCCATCAGTCCTCCGTTGCGGATAAATTCCTGTACACGCCTTTCTACTTTCATGTCGATACAAACGTAGTATATGCTGAACGAAAAGACAAATTCTGGGCGCTATATTTGGTGGTAAAAAAGATAATCCCTACATTTGTGAGATAAATAGGGTATGAAACCTAAAAAACGACAAACTTATCTATACATACCATGGTACTAGACAATTTGAAGAACATGCGCGACTACGAGTCGTTACATCCCTTGTTTGCAAAAGCATTTGACTATATCGAGCAGACCGACCTCGCCGCTTTGGAGCCCAGCAAGATTGTGCTTATCGAAGATGAGCTCTTCGTAAATGTTTGCCAATGGGGTCCCAAGACCAAAGAGGAGGCCAAACTGGAGACACATAACGAATATATCGACATCCATGTCCCCATCACCAATGGAGAAGTTATGGGTTATACCCAGCGTGCCGACCTCCCCGAAGCGGAGTACGATGCTGCGGTAGATATGACGCTCTATGACGGATTGGCCACAGACTACATTACCGTCAAGCCTGGTATGTTCACCCTTTTCTTCCCCGAAGATGGTCATGCCCCCGGCGTTACTCCCGTAGGATTGAAAAAGATTATTGTCAAAGTAAAGAAATAAGGGAGGCCTCCCCAACCCCTCCCGGGAGGGGCTTGCCGCCATATTATTAAAAACAGAAATATTAGTAACTATTTAATAAAGTCCTTACCACCGCGATGACTGAATCACCCCTCATATAGGAGGGGCAGGGGGGAGGCTCTATGTATCATGTTAAAACTCATTGAAAATGACCCTTGGCTGGAACCGTACGAAGCTGCGATTCAGGGCCGCTACGACTACTATGTGCGTCGTAAGAATGAATTGACCGATAATGGTGCAAAGAATTTGAAAGATGTAGCCAAAGGATACGAATACTATGGCTTGCACAAGACCAAAAAGGGGTGGACCTTCCGTGAGTGGGCGCCCAATGCTACGGCTATCTATCTCATCGGCGACTTTACCCAGTGGCAAGAGAAGGAGGAGTACAAGCTCACCCGTCTCAATGGTCATGGTGACTGGGAGGTGAAGCTCCCTGCCGATGCTATCAAGCATGAGGACTATTATAAATTGAAAGTATATTGGGAGGGTGGCTCCGGCGAGCGCATCCCCGCTTATGTACGCCGTGTGGTACAGGATGAGAAGACCTATCTCTTCAGCGCCCAAGTGTGGGAGCCCGCACCCTACGAGTTCAAGGTGAAGAAGTTCAAGCCCAACACCTCACCCCTACTCATCTACGAGTGCCATGTAGGCATGTCGGGCGAGGCAGAAGGCGTATCTACCTACAATGAGTTCCGTGAGAAGGTGTTGCCCCGCGTCATTGCCGGTGGCTATAATTGCATACAGATTATGGCTATCCAGGAGCACCCCTACTATGGCTCATTCGGCTACCATGTATCCAACTTCTTCGCCGCATCATCACGCCAGGGTACTCCCGAAGAGTTGAAGCAGCTCATCGACGAGGCACATGCCAACGGTATTGCCGTGATTATGGATATGGTGCAATCGCATGCCGTGAAGAACGAGCTCGAGGG
>JAFYMV010000048.1 GCA_017548225.1 Bacteroidaceae bacterium
GTAAAGGAGGCC
Organism: Bacteroidaceae bacterium; assembly: GCA_017548225.1. Lineage (GTDB taxonomy): Bacteria > Bacteroidota > Bacteroidia > Bacteroidales > Bacteroidaceae > UBA1189. The sequence continues at coordinate 13 of JAFYMV010000048.1, forward strand.
AATTGGCCTCCTTTACTATTGTCATTCATATGAGGTGTTAATCTCCATCAACGGGGGTAACATCTTGTACCTCTGCTTTCTTGCCGAGATATTCGGGGAGATTCATGCCTGCAAGGTCGAAGAGATCGCTCAAAGGAGGAACAGATTTCATCAGGCCTGATACGAAGTTGGCTGTAGAGCCCTTTCCATCGGCATTGTTGCCCGAATCCCATACAGTAACATGGTCGATGTTGACACCCTTGACAGCCTCTACTTGAGTCTTCACCAGTTCGGGCAGTTTCTCGAGCAGGAGCAGCATATACGCCTTGTTGGCGTCGCCACCAGCAGCTTGCACCATCTTGTCATAACCGGCAGCCTGCTTGGTAAGGATTTCGTAGAGACCCTTAGCCTCAGCCTCCATCTTGGCGTAGATAGCATCAGCCTCACCTTTTGCCTTTACACGAGCCTTCTCTGCTTCAGCTTCAGCCTCAATGATGCGGCGTTGTTTCTCAATTTCTTCGGGCACGATGATGTTAGCCTGCTGGGTTGAGCGCTCACGCTCGGCACGGGCAAGCTCCGCCTCCTTCTCCGCTGCGTATGCCTCTTGCAACGCTTTTGCCTGCTGCACCTTCTCGGCAGCTATGGCGAGACGATTGGCCTCAGCCTCCTTCTCACGACGATGAGCGTTAGAGTTGGCAATATCAATCTGTGCATTGTTCTCACCCTTTACGGCGATAGCATTAGCCTCAGAGGTCTTGATACGAGTATCGCGCACCGCCTCAGCCTTACCGATTTCACCATACTTATCCTGCTCGGCTACGCTTACCTTCGCCTCATTGATTGCTTTGGCAGCAGCCTCCTTACCGAGTGCTTCGATGTATCCGCTCTCGTCCTTGATATCTGTAACATTCACATTGATGAGGCGCAAACCAATCTTCTTCAGCTCTACCTCCACATTCTTTGAAATGTTCTCAAGGAACTTATCACGGTCGCTATTGATTTCCTCAATAGACATGGTAGCGATAACCAGACGGAGCTGACCGAAGAGGATATCGCGAGCAAGTTCTTGAATCTCGCTAGAGCTCAATCCAAGCAAGCGCTCGGCAGCATTGTTCATTGAGTCGGGCTCGGTAGAGATACCTACGGTAAAGCGGCAGGGAACATCTACGCGAATATTCTGGCGCGACAGCGCATTGGTCAAGTTAGCATCAATAGAGATGGGGGTCAAGTTCAGGTAAGCATAGTCCTGAATGATGGGCCATACGAACTTACCACCACCATGGATACACTTGGCCGATCCGCCACCGGTCTTACCATATACAACCAAAATCTTGTCTGACGGACAGCGTCTGTAACGACGGATGACTGCAGCAATGGTGGCAAAGCCAACCACAATCATAATCAGTCCTAAAAATGCAATGCTCATAGTTATAGAATATTAATGGGTTATTGTTTTCTTAAAAAATTATACACGCTCCACTTCGAGCAGTTCAGATCCAAGCACTTTGGTAACGCGCACCTTAGCTCCTGTAGGGATGGCCTCCCCTTCAGTCATAGCCTCCAGCTCATGCATTGAGCCTCGCACACTGACCATCACTTTTCCCACTCCCTCTTTATTGCCCGGAATACGCAAATAGGTGTCGGCAATCTGTCCTACGGCCTCTTCCATTTGGAAGGTCTTGTCGGTAGAGAGTTTCATGACCTGGCGGATGATGAGAACAAAGACAAACACGAAGCAAAGGCCTACCCCCATAGCAGCCAATTGCAACCACATCATGTTAGGGATTGACTCATAGAGCACCACACCTGCCCAGCCATAGCCAAGCATAAAGTTGATAAGGTTGCGGAAGGTAAAGTAACCCGAAACGCCATCTAACTCCACATCCTCAAAGCCTGCGCCATCTTCAGTATCGGCATCAAGGCCAAGAAAAGCCATGACAGTCTGCACCAAGAAAAAGGCACTTGAGATAATTGCCAATCCCCAAAACACTTGCATGGGGAGCTCCAACGCAAAAAACTTGTCCATCATACCTGTAACAATTATAGATAATTACTGATACATCTTTCGGCAAAGTTACTTTATATTTCAGAGCATTGCAAGCGCTTCGCCCAAAATCTGAATATGTTTTGCAACATAGCAAAAAAGGAGTTATCAGTCGAAACCGATAACTCCTTCCCTTAAACATTTACATTATGACATTTTTGAGTTGTCCTACCTGGATTCGAACCAAGACAAACAGAACCAAAACCTGTTGTGCTACCATTACACCATAGGACAATCCTCTGTGCCTCCTTTCGGAAAAGCGGTGCAAAGATAGATGTTTTTATCTATCCTTGCAAATTTTCAGCTATTTTTTTACTCCGCGATGAGCAAGAAGTAGTTCTTCTTACCGCGCTGTACCAACAGATACTTATCGTTAAGCAGGTCTGCAGTAGTGATTTCCTGATCAAAAGCAGCCAACTTCTCCTTGTTGAGCGATACGCCACCGCCCTGCGCCATCTTGCGCATCTCACCCTTTGAGGGGAATACGGCAGAGTCTTCTACAAAGAGGTCAACAGCCTTCACGCCAGCCTCAATCTTGGCGCGCGATACCTTGAACTGGGGCACACCGTCGAACACAGCAAGCAAGGTGTCCTCATCGAGCTTTACGAGTGCATCGTGAGTATTGTTTCCGAAAAGAATACCTGATGCCTCTACTGCAGCCTCGTAGTCAGCCTCCGAGTGAACCATAATGGTAACCTCCTTGGCGAGACGCTTCTGCAAGGTACGCATGTGAGGAGCTTCAGCATGTTCGGCAATGAGTGCCTCAATCTCCTCACGACCGATGGCAGTGAAGATTTTGATATACTTGGCAGCATCATCATCGCTTACATTGAGCCAGAACTGGTAGAACTTGTAGGGTGAGGTATAGCGGGGATCGAGCCATACATTACCCGACTCGGTCTTACCGAACTTACCACCATCAGCCTTGGTGATGAGCGGACAGGTGAGGGCATACACCTCATTGCCACTAGTGCGGCGGATGAGTTCGGCACCGGTAGTGATGTTACCCCACTGGTCGCTACCGCCCATCTGCAACTTACAGTTCTTATGCTCGTTGAGGTAGAGGAAGTCGTAGCCCTGGAGGAGCTGATAGGTAAACTCGGTGAATGAAAGGCCGTCGCGAGCTTCGCCATTGAGGCGCTTCTGCACAGAGTCCTTCGCCATCATGTAGTTCACGGTGATGTGCTTACCCACCTCGCGTGCAAAATCAAGGAAGGTAAAGTCCTTCATCCAGTCGTAGTTGTTCACGAGTTCGGCACAGTTGGGCGCATCGCTCTCAAAGTCGAGGAACTTGGCCAACTGCTTCTTGATGCACTCCTGATTGTGGCGGAGAGTCTCCTCATTGAGCAGGTTGCGCTCCTGCGACTTGCCCGAAGGGTCGCCAATCATACCGGTAGCACCACCTACGAGTGCCAGAGGCTTGTGGCCACAACGCTGCAAGTGGCGGAGCATCATCACACCGCAAAGGTGACCGATGTGCAGTGAGTCGGCTGTGGGGTCGATACCCAAGTA
>JAFYMV010000049.1 GCA_017548225.1 Bacteroidaceae bacterium
GCTGAATAGTTGTTCAACGCGAAGATGAAGATGAGGGGCATCATGAGCATCATCCACTTCATCATCTTCTGCTGCTGGGGATCACCACCTGCGGGCTGCTGCTTCATAGTGTACAAGGTGTTGATGATGTTCACCACGCTGAAGAGCAAGCAGAAAAGTGAGATATGGTCGCCCAACAAGGGAAGGTTGAAGTTCCAGTGCAAGAGGTCGTCGTATGCCGAGAGGTCGTTAGCCCAAAGGAACTTCTGACCGCGGAGCTCAATAGCATTAGGGATGAAGAAGAAGAGCGCCATCCATACGGGCATCTGAATAAGTGTGGGCAAGCAGCCGCTCATGGGGCTCACGCCATACTTACTATAGAGCTGCATGGTCTCCTGTTGCTTCTGCAAGGCATCCTCAGGGTTGGGGTACTTGGCGTTGATCTTGTCAATGTAGGGCTTCAATGCACGCATCTTGGCAGTAGAGATGTACTGCTTGTAGGTGAAGGGGAATACGATAGCCTTCACGATGAGGGTAAGCAAGAGAAGCACGATACCCATGTTGATACCCCATGAGTTGAGCCAATCGAAGAGGTATACCACAAAGAAACGGTTGACCCAGCGTACGATAGGCCATCCAAAGTAGATGAGCTTGTCGAGGTGGAGGTTCTTGCCGCTGGTAGAGAGCTTACTGCTTTGTTTCAATGTCTGGTACTGGTTGGGGCCGAAGTAGAACTGGAAATATGATGCTTTCTCACCTGAAGGGTCGAAGTATACAGTGGTCTCGGCCTGCATGTTCTTGAGGTAGCCGCTGCCTTCGTTGATAGATGATGAGCTGAGTTCAGCGGTCTTGAACTGTTGGTTGGCGATGAAGATGCTGCTGAAGAACTGATCCTTGAAAGCAATCCATTCGAGACCTGCGAGCTCTTTGCTTTGAGGCTTCATCTCGCTCAAATGCTCGGTATCCTTCTCGGTGCGGTAGGTGAGGGTAGTGTAGCGCTGCTCAAAGGTGTAACCCTTCTCCTGCTGACGCACACGCTGTGCCCAGTCTACATTCATGCTCTTCATCGAAGAGGGGAAGAAGTTTTGCAAACCGTGTGCCTGTACGGTAAAATTGAGCATATAGCTCTCGGGCAACAGACAATAGCTGAAATCAAGGTAGCCAGCACCTACAGGCATGCGGAATACGAGTGTGCTGTCTGTCACTACGACGGGCTGGAAATAGAGTTTTTCGGTAACGATGTTCTCATTCTTGCCATCGAGCATAAAGTTGATGCTCTCGTCGTCTTGATTGAAGAGTTCCAAAGGAAGTCCCTCTTGATTGGTGTATTCCTTGAGGATTGCTGAAGTGACGCGTGCACCACGATTTGAGAAGGTGAGGCGTACCAATTCATTCTCAAGAGTAAACGCTTGCTCTTCGCCTTGCGCTGCAAGGAAGAGAGCCGATGTACTGTCTTGCAGTAAGGTTTGGTTGTAGCGTGCCGCCGCCATAGATTGGTCGAGTTCTTGCTGAGCTTGTACTAGGGCAATAGAGTCCTGTACGGCTCTGAGTCGTGCTTGTTCGGCGAGTTGCTCCTCGCTAGGTTGGTTCATCCAGATAAATCCGACCATCACGGCGAATATCAGTACCCAACCGATAACTGTACTTTTGTTGTTGTTCATTCTTGTTTTATTTCAGTTTCTATTATACCTATTATAACTAATAGTAAGCGCAGACACTGTCTGCGCCTACTAAATTTTCAATTGTGATTTGTCAATTGTCAATTATCACTTGTTCTCAATCGCTGCCTTGATGAATGACAGGAACAAGGGGTGAGGCTTCAGTACGGTGCTGTTGTACTGGGGGTAGTACTGTACACCGATGTACCAGGGGTGCTCTGAAATCTCTATGGCCTCTACCAGCTTGGTGTCGGGGTTGATACCTACACACTTCATACCAGCAGCCTCGAGCTGATCCTTGTACTTGTTGTTGAGCTCGTAGCGGTGGTGATGACGCTCCTGAATGCAGTTGGCGCCATAGATGTCTTTGAGCTTGCTGCCCTCGATGAGTGCGCAATCAAAGTTACCCATACGCATGGTGTCGCTCAAATGAGCTTTTGCTTCCTCCATGATGTCTACGACATTGTTAGGTGTGGTCTCATTCATCTCGCGTGAGTTGGCATCGGCAAGGCCGAGTACATTGCGGGCGAAATCAACAATCATGCACTGCATACCAAGACAAATACCGAAAGTAGGGATATTGTTTTCACGGGTATAGCCTGCTACGATGTTCTTACCCTCGATACCACGCTGACCAGCGCCAGGACCGATGATAATACCATTCATGCCAGCGAGTTGCTCAGCAACATTCTCCTTTGTGATGTTTTCGCTGTTGATGAAGTGCATCTTGAGCTTACGGTTGTTGTAAGTTGCAGCCTGTGAAGATGCTTCGAAGATTGACTTGTATGCATCCTGCAAGTCGTACTTACCTACGAGACCGATGTGTACCTCTTCGGTTGCTTTGGCGCGAAGATCGAGGAACTCCTTCCAGGGGCCGAGTGTAGGCTTGGGGCCGGGCTCGATGCCAAACTTACGAAGGATGATATCGTCCATGCTCTGATTCTGCAACAAAATGGGTACCTCATAGATGGTAGAGGCGTCGATTGACTGGAATACGGCATTCTCGTCAACATTGCAGAAGAGAGCAGTCTTCTTCTTCAAATCCTCTGACAACTCGTGCTCGGTACGGAGTACAAGTACATCGGGCTGGATACCGAGTGACTGCAACTTCTGTACAGAGTGCTGGGTGGGCTTGGTCTTGAGCTCACCAGCTGCTGCGAGGTAGGGTACATAGGTGAGGTGTACGCACATGGCATTACGACCAAGCTCGAACTTGAGCTGACGCACACTCTCCATGTAGGGGAGTGACTCGATGTCACCTACAGTACCACCAATCTCTGTGATGATGAAATCAAATTGTGATGTAGTGCCCAATGACTTTACATTACGCTTGATCTCGTTGGTGATATGAGGCACTACCTGGATAGTCTTGCCATGGTACTCGCCACGACGCTCGCGGTCGATGACGCGCTTGTAGATACGACCAGTAGTGATATTGTTGGCCTTGGTCATGTTCACTCCGAGAAAACGCTCGTAGTGTCCGAGGTCGAGGTCAGCTTCGTGTCCATCAACGGTTACATAGCACTCGCCATGTTCGTTGGGGTTGAGCGTACCGGGATTGATGTTGATGTATGGGTCAAACTTCTGAATGGTTACCTTGTAGCCGCGTGCTTGCAGCAACTTACCAATAGAAGACGAAATAACTCCCTTGCCGAGCGAAGAGGCTACGCCTCCCGTTACGAAGATGTACTTTGTTTCAGCCATGATACAAAAAGTTTTATGTCGATATTATATTTTTTCCAAGATGCAAAGTTAATGATTTTTGATAAAACGAACGAATAAAAAAAGCATTTAGTTGCTTAAAACAATAAAAAAACGCGATGGAAGCCTGTTTCTATTGTAAAAATTTGTAACTTCGCGGCTAAATAAAAAATGACACATATAAAATAGGTGTAAAGTTATGAAAAGAAAATTTGTTTTAGGTAGCTTGTTTTTGTGCTGCTCAGGCTTGATGATGGCCCAGACGGCAGCTGTTGAAGCTGATTCTGCAACTGTAATGATGGTGGCCGAGCAGGGCGATTCCATAGCTGTTGACTCTATTGCAATTGCGTTGCGCGCATTGACTCAGGCAAAGGATGACTCTACAGCGCTTTTCATCGAACAGGTAAAAGAGGCTGCTGATATGATTGTCGAGCGCTCGCTGCTCGATGCTCAAGTAGTAAAAGAGGTTTTCTCTGATACTGCCGTTGTGAACAAGTATAACCGTATGTTGGATAAGATGGTAGAGCAGTACGCTGCCGAGGTGGAGAACATCAGCACTTATGAGACAATTGATGTTAATCCTCTTTACTTCCGTTTGTTTGCACCGCTTACCCTATATAAGTCATCTGTAAGTCAGGCGATGTCAATTGGTACGGCTCCTGCTACAACTTTGGAGGATAGCTTGCGCTTGGCAGCTATGGCTAGCGGACAGGATCTTCGCTTGCTCAATGAGTTGGACCGAGTACTGCTTTCAACCTATCTTACTGCTCCTACTATGGTCAAGCTGACGGAGGATGAACTGAAGGCCAGTCAGAACTTTTCAGAGGAAACCATGAAGAAGGTGTCTGAAAGCGTGAAACTTGATGTTCCTACTGCAGCGGTGGTTGCTCCTTTGGAGGAGGTTAAACCGCAGGTTGCTACAGATGTTGTAGTGCAGAAGCCTAACTTCTGGGTGACCAAAGGTAACTTCTCAACACAAATGACAGAATCATATTTCTCTCCGAACTGGTACCAGGGTGGTATCAATAACCTTAATGTGTTGTCAATGTTGACTCTTGAAGCTAACTATAATAATAAACGCAAGGTGCAGTGGGACAACAAGTTGGATGCTCGTGTAGGCTTCTATCAGAATCAAGGCGAAGACATGCAGTCAAACCAGGACCTTTTGCGTCTGACATCAAAACTTAACTTGAAAGCTATCCGCAACTGGAATTATGCTATTGAGGCGCAGGGAAATACGCAGATGATGCCTCACCGTGATGATGCAGATGTTTTAAAATCACGCTTTATGGCTCCTGCTGATTTCTCGTTTACAGTCGGTATGGATTTTAAGAAGAACTTCAACAAGGGTAGTATCTCAATCTACCCAGGTCCCCTCTCTTACAAGTTGACTTATGTAGCTGTTGGAGATTTGGCTCCAAGTTATGGTTTGGAAGAGGGAAAGAAGATGCGTAATGACCTCGGTTCGAAACTTGAGGTGAACTTTGATTATAAGATTACTGACAATATTAGCTACAAGACTCGTTTCTACTACTTTACTGGTCGTTACGAATATGTACAGATGGATTGGGAAAATACCTTGAACTTCCAGGTGAGCAAGTATCTTTCTACCAAATTGTTCTTCCATACTCGTTTTGATGACCTCGTAGAGCCTTATGAGGGTTGGAAATACTTCCAATTCAAGCAGTACTTGATGTTGGGTCTTAACTATGCGTGGTAAAAAATAGAATTCCATACATTATATATATTATGCCACAAATATCACAACGCGGCACATTGATGCCCGCTTCGCCTATCCGTAAGTTAGTTCCATTGGCTGATGATGCCAAGGCGAGGGGTATCCATGTATATCATCTTAATATCGGTCAGCCCGACCTTCCTACACCTCAAGCTGCTATTGATGCTATTCGTAGCATCGATCGCAAGGTGCTCGAGTATAGTCCTTCGCAGGGTTACTTGAGTTACAGAACAAAGTTGGTTGACTATTACAAAAAATATGACATCAACCTTACTGCCGATGATATCATTGTTACTACCGGCGGCTCTGAAGCGGTGTTGTTTTCTTTCATGGCTTGTCTGAACCCTGGTGATGAGATTATCATGCCTGACCCCTTCTACGCCAACTATCAGGCTTTTGCCATCTCGGCAGGTGCAGTTATCCGTACTATTCCTACGACTATTGAGGAGGGATTCTGCTTGCCCAAGGTTGAGCGTTTTGAGGAGCTTATCAATGAGCGTACCAAGGCTATTATGATATGTAATCCCAATAACCCGACGGGATACCTTTATACACGCCGTGAGATGAATCAGATACGCGACTTGGTGAAGAAATATGATTTGTATCTCTTCTCGGATGAGGTGTATCGTGAGTTCATCTATACAGGCTCGCCTTATATCTCGGCTTGCCATCTTGAAGGTATTGAGGATAATGTGGTGCTCATTGACTCGGTATCAAAGCGTTATTCTGAATGTGGTATTCGTATCGGTGCTTTAATTACCAAGAATAAGCAGCTTCGCCAGGCGGTGATGAAGTTTTGTCAAGCACGCTTGAGTCCTCCTCTTATTGGTCAGATTGCTGCTGAAGCATCGCTCGATGAGCCGGAGACATACGCACGCGAGACCTATGATGAGTATGTGGAGCGTCGTAAGTGCTTGATTGACGGACTTAATCGTATTCCTGGTGTATATAGTCCCATTCCTATGGGTGCCTTCTATACGGTAGCTCGCCTTCCGGTAGATGATAGTGAGAAGTTCTGCGCATGGTGCTTGAGTGAGTTTAACTACGAAGGTGAAACTGTGATGATGGCTCCTGCCAGTGGATTCTATACTACTCCCGGTGCTGGTCGCAATGAGGTGCGTATTGCTTATGTGCTCAAGAAAGACGATTTGCAGCGTGCACTTGTCGTATTGCAGAAGGCTCTGGAGGCTTATCCAGGTAGAACTGTTTAGATTTTTCAGCGATACGAAAATGATGACTGAAACTTTGGGATTTTGTGTTTAAAATTGAGTTCTGATCTTCGTTTTCGTTATCGTCTCCGTTAAAAAAGATATGGAATCATTCATAGCCCGACGCCTATATAAGAATGAACAAGGTAGCCGCAAGGTGTCAAGGCCTGCCGTACTCATTGCGCAGGCAGGAGTAGCCTTGGGTTTGGCTGTGATGTTGGTTACCATAGCTGTATCTTTTGGATTTAAATATGAGGTGCGTGCCAAAGCTGTAGGGTTTGGCTCGCACCTTCATATTAGCAACTATGATGCCGGACATGCTCTAGAGGTACATCCTATAGCTGCTGATTCGGCGTTGGTGGCTACGCTGAATGCCTTTGATGAGGTGGCACATGTGCAGCCTTATGCGACTAAGCCAGGAGTGTTTCGCACTGAAGACGATTTTATGGGGTATGTACTCAAGGGAGTAGGAGAGGACTACGACCTTTCGTTTTATGAGCAGCACTTGAAGGAGGGTGAGATACCCGAGTTTTCCGCTCATTCTATATCCAATAAGATTGTAGTCTCTCGTGAGGTGGCCGATAAGTTGCAGCTTTCGTTAGGCGACAAGGTTGATTCGTATTTCCTTCAAGGTGCTCTGCGTGCACGACGCTATACGGTGGTGGGAATTTATGAAACGGGATTTGCTGAATATGATCGTCTATTTGTGCTTACCGATCTCAAGGCTGTACAAGCGCTTAACCGTTGGGAAACGGACCAGGTGACAGGAGTAGAGATCATGCTTACCGACTTCAATAAGGTAGAGTCAATGAACTGGACATTGGGCACCTTGCTTGATCGTACAGAAGACAGCTATGGCGAAGAGTATTTTGTGCAGTCTGTTGTGGATATCAATCCCGGATTGTTTGCTTGGCTCGATGTGTTGGATATGAATGTATGGCTCATACTGTCTTTGATGCTTGGCGTGGCTGCATTTACCATGATTTCGGGCCTGCTCATCCTCATCCTCGAGCGCACCCAGTTTATCGGAGTGCTCAAGGCTTTGGGCGCGTGCAACCGTTCGGTGCGCAGCATTTTCCTTCGCTTTGCTCTACTTATTGTATGCAAGGGTATGTTCTGGGGCAATGTTATCGGGCTGGGGTTGTGTGCTATACAAAAGGTTACTGGTTTGATATCTCTTGATCCCAAGAATTATTATCTTGATACTGTACCCATCAGTTTTGACTGGGCTTTCATAATTGCAGTAAATGTCGTGATGTTCATACTCTCGGCTTTGGTGCTTATCGTGCCTTCAGGATTGATATCACGCATTCATCCTACTAAAGCGATGCGTTTTGAGTAAAATGCATCCTCCTCTTTCTCCTATATTTTTGATTTAGCCCTTTGGTGTATAATGTCTTCTCTATTAAATAGGGGAGCTTTTGGCTTTGGGTGGATGGTATAGATGGTTGTACTGCGTAATATCGTAAATGTCTTTCCTTGCATAGTGGGGTGATGGATAAAAAAGAAAGGGAATAATATAGCAGTTTACCTATTCTTACGATTCTCCTCCTAAGGTAGGCCGACGCTAATACTCCGCGTCGGTTGCGACGACGGGAGATTTATCTCCCCCAAGGAGGCCGAAGGCTTTTCTCCTCGCAGAGGGGGAGGTGGTATGAACTTGCTGCAGATAATACCCCCTCCGCTTCGCTCCCTGTGGGGCCACCGTCGTGCAGGGCACTGCACTCCCCTCGCTCGGTACGGCTTGGCATCTAGCCAACCCTCTAAAGACCTCGCTACGCCCCCTAATGTAGGGGGCAATCCTAGGTTCAGGGTAAACATCTATATTATTACCAAAAAGAAAAGGCCTCCGTTTCCGGAAGCCTTTTTTCTCTTGTGCTTTAAAGCTTGGCTTATGCCTCTTCGGTAGTAGCCTCTTCAGCTGTTGCCTCAGCAGCAGCTTCAGCCTCTGCCATCTTAGCAGCAGCCTTCTTTTCAGCTACCTTCTGTGCGATAGCCTCGTTCACCTTCTTCTCAGCTTCGAGAGCGGCCTTAGCAGCATCGCGCTTAGCCTGCTCGTTCTTGCTTACGATAGCGGCGAGGTTAGCCTGCTTGTTGCTCTTCCAAGCCTCGAAACGAGCCTGTGCTGTAGCCTCGTCGAAAGCGCCCTTCTTAACACCACCTTGGAGGTGCTTCATCATGTAAACGCCCTCACGAGAAAGGATGTTACGTGCAGTGTCAGTGGGCTGAGCACCTACACCTACCCAATACATAGCTCTCTCGAAATTCAAATCTACTGTGGCAGGATCGGTGTTGGGGTTGTAAGTACCGATCTTTTCAATAAA
>JAFYMV010000008.1 GCA_017548225.1 Bacteroidaceae bacterium
ATCTGGAGGTTACATACGAGCAATAGCAATGTATGTCTCTGCGTAAGTTTAGGTGGCTGCGTAAAACAAGACTTCATTTCTCACGCAGACTGCGCAAAATACGCAGAAGCGGATTGCTTTGCTCCCGCTGTCTCATCCGGAGGTTACATACGAGCGATAGTAATGTATGTCTCTGCGTAAGTTTGCGAATTCTGCGTGCGACTAAAGGAGGGATGCATGAACTCCGCGAGTTAGAGATTGTTCACTACGCGACTAATGCCCTGCATGATGTCCGTGACATTAAAGTTAATGAGTAACCCAAGGCGTTTGTCCATAAGCTTGAGATAGGTGAGTAGTTGCTTATGATGTACAGGCTTTAGTTCCTCCACAGACTTTAGTTCTACGATTAGCTTATCATCAACAAGCAAGTCTAATCTCAATCCCTCACCGATATTCATACCCTTATAGTTCATCTTCACTTCGACTTGCGACCGTACGGGGATACCTGTGAGGTTAAGTTCGTGTATCAAAGCCTTTTCATAGACCGATTCAAGTAAACCTGGACCAAGTGTTTTGTACACCTCCATGGCGCAGCCGATTACTTTGTATGAGAGATTATTTAGGGACTTCATTTCCGTTGTATTTTATATACTGCAAATGTAGCAAATCTTTTTATAGCCTTTCATATCCTCCTCACAGATTTGCGTAGGACTGTGCAAAATACGCAGAAGCGGATTGCTTCGCTCCCGCTGTCCCATCCGGAGGTTACATATGAGCAATAGCAATGTATGTCTCTGCGAAAGTTTAGGTGGCTGCGTAAACAAGACTTCATTTCTCACGCAGACTGCGCAAAATACGCAGAAGCGGATTGCTTCGCTCCCGCTGTCCCATCCGGAGGTTACATACGAGCAATAGCAATGTATGTCTCTGCGTAAGTTTGCGAATTCTGCGTGCTACAACGAATTCTCAGTATGATATATGAACTCTGCGAGGAAGTGGTATATTAATGAAAAAGGGGAAGAGTAATCTTCCCCTTTCTTTTTATTTGTTGTTGTTTTCGTCTTCGTAGCCATAACCATAGCCATAACCGTAACCATACTTACGGGCATAGCCATAACCATATTTGCGTCCGTAGCCATAGCTATAGCTATTCTTTCGCTGGTTCATGTCTATGTCATTAATCAAGGTCGCCAGTTTGGAGAAGATCTTCTCCTCCTGAAGGTTGTTGATGTTGCGATAGGCTGCTTTTGGTGTGTAATCAGCACGGCATACCAACACACCGATATCGGCAACATGGGCGATGATGGCGGTGTCGGTTACCAGTCCGATGGGGGCGGTATCAAGGATGATATAGTCGTATTGCTGCTTGAGCTGTTCGATAGTTTCATCAAAGATGGAGCGTGCCACGAGCTCGGTGGGGTTGGGGGGCACAGAACCGCCAGGCAAGATATGAAGGTTGGGGCTGATGTCTGAGCTCATGATCATATCGGACAGATTTATCTCATCGGGGTTTTGCAGGTAGTTTGTAATACCGTAAGATCGGGTGCTGAATCCGAAGGTCTTGTTCAGACCTGGCTTACGGATGTCCATACCGATAATCAATGTTTTCTTGCCTAGGAAAGCCAAGCTGACAGCCAAGTTGGCAGCAACAAAGGACTTACCCTCCTGGGGGATAGAGGAGGTTACAAGGATGACTTTCTGCCCCTTCTCTAGCATGAAGAGTAGGCTGGTGCGTATGGCACGGAAAGTCTCTTCCATCAGGCTATTCTGGTTCTCGCGCACCACGATACTATTGTTGCTATCCTTTAGTATATGGGCACATGATGATACCTCGCCAATGATGGGGGTCTTTGTTATCTTTTCGACATCCATTCGGTTCTCAATCTTGTATTTGAGCAATCCCATCAAGTAAATGATACCTATGGGTAGTCCGAGTCCCAATATGAGGGCTGTCACCAGGAACATTTGCTTGCGGGGAGCGATAGGGCCACCTGATGCGGGGGCCTCAATGATACGACCGTTGCTGGCGGTAGCTGCCAAGGTGAGGGCATTCTCTTCGCGTTTCTTGAGCAACAGGGTATATAGGGTTGCCTTAATCTCCTGTTGGCGCTGGATGGTCATAAACTCCTGCTCCTGTTCGGGGGCTGCACTAATCTGATCGGCAAGTCTGTTGACCTCGCGCTGCAAGTTCTGCTGCGTAATCTTCAAACCACGCAAGACGCTACTGATACTTGTCTGTACACTGCTTCGCATGGCCTCAATGTGGAGGTCTATGCTGACGACGGCAGGGTTGTTTTCCGTTGAGGTGCGGAGGAGACGCTTACGCTCTACAATCAGTTTATTGTATTGGTCAATGATAGCCTTCAAGTTGCCATCTTGCAAACCGATGTTGGAGGGAATAACCTCATTGACATTGTTGTTGTCCTGCAGGTAGTTGTGCAGGTCTTGTACTAGGTTAAGCTGGGTGGCATTCTCTGCAAATTGTTGCTCGTAGTGGCGCTTTTCCTGCAATGCCATCTGGGCATTGCTGGTCAAGTCGGTCAATCCGGAGCGCTGCTTAAATGTGGCCAACTCATCTTCGGTATTTCTCAATTCGCTATTAATGATTGAGATACGCTCTTCAATAAATTCGGATGTCTTCAACGCCACCTCGTTCTTCTCATCATTGGCATCTTCGTTGTATACCTTTACCAAACTGTTGATAAAGTCTGCTCCACGGGCAGGGATAGCATTGTTGACCGTGATGCTGGCAATAGTTGTTGTCTTAGAGGTGGGGGAGATGCTCATGTTGGCACGGTAGCTGGCAGCGGTGGATTGTGGATTGCGGATGTACGCCAACAACTCGACAGTTTCTTGAGGAATGTAATTGCTGTCCGGGGTAAGGGTGATGACACCAACCTCGGTGGCAATGACGGCAGGAAATTCGGTAAATCGACTCTCGAATGTCTTGAACTCTCTCTTTCGGTTGGTATAATTGATAGTTGCTGTTAATTCCTTGCCATCATAGAGCATGACCAATTCGACTCCACCTGGAAGCTTGCTCGCCTCTTCGGGTGTCATGTACACCTGTATGGGGGAGTTCTTATACAACTGGATGTCATAACCGAACTTGCGTCTTTCGCTATGTGTGATATAGAGTCCCAAGTCGGACACGGCTTTCTTGATCAAGGTCTTGGACTTGAGTATCTCCAACTCGTTGTCAAAAAGACTGGTAAGGTTGATGGTCGCCAACTCCATGACATCAGAGGTGGGTGTGATGGATTTTCCGCGATAGCTATCCTGCTCCTTGATAAGAATCTTTGCACTGGTGCTATAGATGGGGGTGCAGTAGCGCAGGTATGCAAAGGTGCAGCACAAACAGAGGATTATGCAGGCTATGAACCAAGGCCAGTATGCTAAATACTTGAACAGAATTTCGTAGAAGTTGAATTCCTCTTCAGGTCTATTCCTTTGAACCTGAGGTCTGATGTTTGAATTGGTCATATTTTGATGCATCATAATAACAACAAGAAGGTGGCAATAATATTAGCTACAGAAGCAAAAACAGAGATGGCGCTGAACCATAGTGAGGTGCTTTGGCTGACATCTGAGTTCTTGGCCTTGGCTTTGTTGGGGGTGACATAAAGCACATCGTTGGGGCGTAGGTAGTAATAAGGGCTGGCCACGATGTCTGTCTTGTTGAGGTTGAGGGTGATCACCTCGCTCTGACCGTCGAAATTCTCACGGATGAGCTTGACATTATCACGCATGCCCCAGATGGTGAGGTCACCCGCAAGGGACAGGGCTTCGAAGATGTTGATCTTCTCATGGCTGATAGTGAAAATATTGGGATGAGTAACTTCACCCAATACGGAAATCTTATAGTTGGCTCTTCGCACGGTAACGATAGGCTTCTCCTTGAGGTATGTACTTAACCTGTCGCGGATAAGACTCTCGGCTTCGCTCTTGGTAAGTCCACTAATCTGCAGGCTGCCCAGTACGGGAAACTCGATGGTGCCTTCGTTGCTTACCAGATATTGCTGGAGAGTGGGTGATTGCGACAAAGAGGATGAACGGGCGGAATTAAAAGATGACTGGGCGGTCAAATTGAAAAGATTGGCCGATTCGGGATCGGTGGTATTTACTGTGATGGTCAGCAAATCCTTAGGCATGATTTTGGCATCATACATAGGATGGGGGGGGAGCGTGTCGTTCTTTACATAGGTCTCCTGTAGATACGGAACTTTCCTATAGGAATTGCAGCCAAACAGAAGGAAGGCGCAGCAGCTAATTATAAAAAAAGATCGTAATTTCATATTTGTTGTTTAAACTTTGCATTGAACATCGCAGATGCGAATTTTCGTCACGTATAAAAGCACGACAAAGTTACTCCTTTTTTGACAAATATGAAAATGTTTCCTTAAATTAAGGAGATAATATAGCAGTTTACTCACCTTGATATTCTCCTTCTAAACTAGGAGGAGTACCCTCGTAGAGGGGGAGGTGGTATGATTATTTGCTCAAAATACCCCCTCCGCTTAAGGGACTCCTTTGTGAAGCTGAAGCTTAAAGGCTGCAAGCAGCACTCCTCGGGAGAACTAAAGTTCTCTTCGTCGCAACCAATGCTCATCCTGCATTGGCGTCGTAACCGACGCTATCATTGCCTTTCCCTTACGGCCGGCGACCTAAAGGTTCCGCGTCGGCCTCCTACCCTAGGAGGAGATTCTTCAAGCTGTTGTCTTATATCGAACTCACGTTAAATTAATGGGAAATTCTTATTGTTGTAGTAGGATATTGTACGACATTTGTACATGAGCATAAATTTCCCTAAATTTGCACCACAAATAAATGCTCAAGAAATCTTTACAATGCAAAGAACTCCCTTCGTTCGTTATGTTTGGCTATTGTTCCTGTTGGTGTTTCCCTTGATGGTTCGTGCTACGGGGCAGGTAGCCGACCGTGTTGTAATAGATGGTGAGGAATGGTGCCTTTTGGACTCTCCATTGAGTCATAACGATTCGGTATACAAGCGAGTAGATGCCTTCCTCCCTAAACATGGCGATCGTTCTTGGTGCACCGCTAATTGGAAAGGTTTCATTGGATGCTGGGAGGTCGTGGATAGTTGCCTCTACCTTAAGTCGATTGTTGTAGACATGTGGGATGAGGAGAAGAAGGAGCACTATGAATTGGTGTTCGATGCCGACACCTTACGCTCTCAGCTGGGCGAGTATTACACCGAACACGGTATCTACGCAGGGTGGTATAGCCAAGAGCAACTGATTATCGGTAGGGGCGAACTCGTCACCTATATCCATGGTGGCTACATGCGTAACCACGAGGAGGAGCTGGTGGTAACCGTTGAGAACGGGCGCATCATCCAGCAGGATCATTGGTACAATAAGAAGGTGGTGGAGGGCTGGAGTTGTAGTGAGGCAGACTTCTCGGTAACGGGGAGGGAGATAATCAATCTGTTTCCCATTGGCCAGTTTCCCGAGCTCGAGACGGAGCGCATTGTCGTACTTTTGAGAAACATCTCGCTGACCCCCGACGGACATTTCGAAGATTGCGACGCTTCATTCCTTTGGAAACATGATAATGGCGAAAAGGAATGGATAGAAGACCCCAATCACCCCATTATCGTGGCACTGAAGGAAACCATGCGCAACATGTACCCTTGGGAGGTCGTACTCCTTCACGGCAAGTACACGGTCAGCAATCCTAATGCATGTTTTACAATACCTTTAGGCAAGAGGCGGCAAAAACAGGCGGAAGGGGAGTAGTGCGACTTGCCTCTTCGGTGAAAAGTAAATAGGAAAGAAAAATAATGTTATAACAATATGATTACAGTTTCAGATCTAGCGATTCAGTTTGGAAAAAGAGTGTTGTACAAGGATGTCAATCTCAAGTTCACTAACGGAAATATCTACGGTGTCATTGGTGCTAATGGAGCAGGTAAGTCAACCTTTCTGCGCGCCATAAGTGGCGAGTTGGAGCCTACGAAGGGTAGCGTAACTCTTGGCCCCGATGAGCGTCTATCGGTGCTCAGTCAGGACCACTTCAAGTGGGATCAATATACCGTGCTCAATACCGTATTGATGGGTCACACCGTGCTTTGGGACATCATGAATCAGCGCGATGCGCTCTATGCTAA
>JAFYMV010000050.1 GCA_017548225.1 Bacteroidaceae bacterium
CGGAAGTAAATCCTCAAGATACGACCCGAGCAGAGGCTTTTGAGATGTGGATAACCTCGCCTATGCCCATGGTTACCCTTACCAAGACCTTTGATGTGAGCCATCTCCTAAAGGCAAGCAAGAAGTTGGGCGTTAAATTCAATGCCCTCCTTTGCTGGTGTATTGGAAAGGCAGCAACGCAGATCGAGGAATTCTATCTCCTCCCCGACAAAGGCAAGTTGTACAAGTTTGACACCATGGCAATCAATGTCATCGTAAACAACTGTAAGGGAGGTATCAATTCCTGCGACATCCCATTCTCCGCAGATGTTGCCACATTCATCGAGGCATACCAAACGCTCACAACGCAAGCCTCGAGAGCGTGTAGAAGCTCTTTCTTGGAGGACTGCATGATAGTAGGGACCTCAGCTATGATTCAGACAGAGCTTGACTGTATAGTGAACCAATATACTGACAAGTTCAATAATCCCATGGTGATGTGGGGTAAATATCGCAAGGGGTGGTTCAAGACTACGCTCCCCATCTCTTTTCAGTTCCATCATTCCCAAATGGACGGCGGTCACGGAGCTATGTTTCTCGAACTACTGCAGCGGGAGATAAAAGGACTTTGATTCATTTCGGAGACATCCCTTCGGGGTGTCTCTTTTTGTTTTGTTAAGTGCTTTCAGCGAAAAAATGTAGTTGGAATGACCTTTCAAAGAAGAAAATATGTTTTCCTTTTTTTTTACTCTAGGTATCGGTGGCTGTTTGTGATGTATTGTACACCAAAGTGTTGTCGACTGATACCATAGCTGTAGGGTATCGGTCATCATCTCTTGTTTCTCAACTCTACACTCTCAACTCTACACTCTCAACTCTTAACTCTAAACCCTCAAGGTTTGTGCAGGAGCTTGATACCCCCTGTGGGGTGGTAGAGATACTCCGCTACGGAAAGGGAGCGAGTACGGTATGCATAGTACAACAAAACCACCCTGATGAGGGTGGTTTTGCATATTTAAAGGGGATAATATGACTACAGACTAGGCTTTTAGAGGTCCGTCCAGAGGTCTCCCCAGGTGCCTCGGCGCTTGTTCGTGTTGAAGTCGTCGACGCCTCCCGGTGTCTCATTACTTCCCATGTTCTCTTTATAGTCATAGCTGGATGCCACTATCGCCTCGGGTAGGATGAACTCCTCCACTACAATTTCAGGCTTGATATATTCTTTTTTCATAATCGCTCTTTTTGTCCACGGATGGCAAATTTGCCATCCGTGGATAATTGATGTTCTACTTCTGCCTTTTAAAAGACAACCTTATTACCATTAAGTATATAGAGGTTACCCTTCTTCGGTTCGAGTACGCGACGGCCTTGGAGATCGTAGATGAGGTCAACATCTTGCTCTTCGTCCATTTCTACATCATAGATAAGCGTCGTTCCATCCTCCGATACCTCGCCGACGAGTCGCATACGCATTGACTGTGCTGCCGCTTCGCTAACCTCTATAGGCGAACCGTCTTTGTTTGCCATAGTCAGATACAATCGGAAGGGCACCAAAGGGGTCTCCAATCCCATCTTCTGCCAATTGCCCACCTTGTTGATGGCATAGACATAGTTTCCGTTGTCCAAGTTGGCGCTCACAGTATTGGAGTATACACCCTTAACGGTATACTCTTTATAGGCTGACGAGCAGGTTACCGTGTGCTGGTTCTTGGCATCTGTGCTAGGTAACATGATATTGTACTGTGTGATGTTCAAGTTTACCGCTTCATTGTTCTTGGGACGGATGACATAGGGGTGGTGGGCCTTGAGGCTCGTTAGTTTCTTGATCTTGATGATTTCGATTTCCCAGTCGTCAATTTCACCATCATCGTCCTTGTCGTAACTGTGGACATCGTTGATATATGCCACATCATAGTTTGCGAGGAACTCTTCGGTCAGCTCTATCTGGAAAGGCACATAGAGGGCATTCCATGTATTGTTGAGCGTGCGGGTATAGGTCAGTTCAATCACGGTATGCTCCCACAAGTTCTCGAACTCGGTACACTCGCCGTCAACGATTACGATTTTATTTACTATCGCACGCATTCCTAGGATATCAGGCATGTTCGCTGTGGTAGCCTGCAGGTAGGCACTGTATGGAGATACCGCCTTTCCCTTAGTCCAATATCCATCCTCACCCAAAGCATACATATGCTGATTTGCTGCATCCTCCTCAGAGATAGAGGTGAATGTACCTGCCATTGAATAGTTGTCAACAGTCACCAGTGGTAGTCTGTCGGGAGTAGCCGGTACCATGGTCTCAACGGCTGTCTCAAAGACAACATCTTTGTCCGTGACAATCACATAAGGCATATGAGCCTCCAAACCGCCTTCGATGCTATAGAAGAATAGAGTTTCATTCTCTTTACGTCTCAATGTATAGGCTGTTGCGCCAGCAGGAACCTCCATGTCGAAAGGCAAGCAGAGGGTTGTTCTCTCTCCCTTCACAAACTGGCGGTCGTAACGGATGGCACTAGCTTTAAACTCACGGGGCACAGCATAGTCAGCCTTATCTGAGATAATCAGCTGGTCACACTTCAAGTCACCCTCGCTGCCATACACCACATTGGTGAGGCCGGTGGCAGTGAAGTTCTCGGGAACATAGATGAGTGCATACGGGTTGATGCCCAACTGACCGATGTTGCTTTCGGTGAGCACGCCTTCGCCAATGCATTGTGCAAAGTCTGCCCACTGCAACTTGGTGTTGGCTGCAAAGGCAACATTTTCCACTTTTGTGAGCGTAGCGGGGAGGGTAATCTTCTGCAGGCCTTCCAATGCCGACAATGTTGTAGCCTTGAGGGTCTCTATAGCCGTCTTTTCCAGTGAGGTGAGGTCCTTCACATCGGTGTGAATGTCAAACCATCCGTCGATGTTGCTCACCTCTTGCAGCTGGTCGTCGTTCATTACGGCGTGAGAGCCGTATGCGCGGAACAGAGCATCGTCCATATATTTGGTGCAGATCTCCTTGGCGTGTGTGGTGTACTCCTTGTCATCCACATAAACACTATAGAGACTGAAGGGAACATACATCTTCTCCACCTGATAGGGCTGGTCAGAGATGGGGTCGGTGAAAGCGTCGCCATTCAGGGTGGCCTTCTCATTGCCCAAGAAGACGATATTCTTCAAGTTCTTACACTCACCGAAGGCATCGTTGCCAACCTCCACGGTAGCATCACCCACAACAATAGTCTCAATGTTAAGACAGTCGTAGAATGCATTGTCATCGATCTTTGTTGCGTTCTTGGGCAGGATGACGGTCTGCAACTTGTCCAGTTGCCAGAACATGTGTTCGGGAATCTCGTTGTCATTCTCCACATAGTCATTGATACCGTCTCTGTTGAAGCAGATGTTGTTGGGGTCGGTGCAGATGGTGGCCTCATAGAGGTCAAGGTAGGTCATACGGGCCAGGGCTACCTCGTCGGCATCCTCCTCTTCGCGTCCTCCGAGCATACGGAGCACGGCGATATCCTTACCGTTGATGGGGCCAATGACCTTCAATGCCTTGATGCTGATGAGGTCTCCACCGATGCGTCCTACATCGCTGGGTGAATCCATGCTCACGCTGAAGCCGAGCGCCTCACCCAGTGTACCTGCTTCGGTCACAGTAACCACCTTTATCTCATCACCTTTCTGTCTGAATCCTTGGATATGGTCGGCATACTGGGGCCAAGCCTCACGGTAGTCCTCTTCCTTACCGGCAGAAACACAGATTACGAACTCCTCGGGCAGGTCCTTAAAGGCATCGGTTGCCAAGGCGGGAGGAGTTTCGCAAGGCACATTGATCGTCTTCAACGAAGTACAGCCCTTAAAAGCATCCACAAGGATTGATTCCAGATTGTATGGCAATCCCACCTCTTCAAGGCTTGAGCATCCACCCAGTGAATTGTTACCCAACTCGGTTACATCCACAGCAAGCATAAGCTCGTTGAACACTTTTACCTGTGTGTTTCCGTTAAGGACATTCTCCATGCTCGTCATGCCCGCCACATCATTCATCGTATAGATGCGTTTCTTTGCCATAGCATACAGCACGGCATCGTCCTCGAATGTTGAGGCGATAGAGTCGCCGCGGGTATAGTAGACATAGCTACCTGACAGGTGTGCACGGAGTGCGTTGGGTGCATAGAACACCTTGATGGTCTTGTCCTCTGACCATGCGTCGCTGTCCGTTGCCGGCACCTCATTGCAGAGCAGGATGACCTCCTGCAGCTGGGGACTATCATGAGTCACCTCCTCGCCGATGCTCTTCGTGTTGTCGCCGATAACCAAGCGTCTCAGAGCATCACAGTTGTTGAATGCACAATCCTTGATCTTCGTCGCGCTCTTGGGCAGGATGAGTGTCTGCAACTTATCGAGCTCCCAGAACATGTAGGTGTCGACGCAGTCGTCCTCGGTGATATAGTCGTTATCACCATCCTGGTTATACTCCTCGCCACCCTTTCTGATGTGTGCATCATACAGGTCGAGGTACTTCAAGTTACCTGCTGCCGCCATTTCACAATTATCCACATCGCGGCCACCCAAGAAACGGATGACACCCACATCGGTACCGTTGATGGGGCCCACAATCTTCAAGCTGTCATACTTATTGAAGTTTCCGCTTATTGTGAGCGGATCAATGCCAGTGATGCTGAGGCCCAACTTCTCTGCCAAGGTGCCAGGCTCGGTGAGTGTCACCTCAAATACGCCACTAGGCTTATTGCTCAAGGTCTGGATGTGGTTAGCATACTGAGACCAAGCGGTCTTGTAAGCCTCCACTGCTGCCTCGGGTACATAGATTACATAGTCGGTAGGCATGTCGGCAAACACATTCTCGCCCAAGGTAGCCGGTGTTTCTGACAGGAAGGTGAGGCTCTTGAGCTGGCTGCATCCAGCGAACGCCTCTTTCCCAATTGAGGTTACACCAGCAGGGATTTCTACATCGTCGAGCAATGCGCAGCCATAGAAGGCCTGCTCGCCGATGGTCTTTATCGTAGAGGGAAGCTCTATGCCCTGCAACTGCGCACACCCCTTGAACCATGCTTTGCCCACATAGTTGAGTCCGATGCACTCGAAGGCCTTGAAGTCGCGGAACGCTGCAAGCGCCTTACCCTGGAACTTGCCATCCAGCGTAGCGGGGTCGGTCACCTGCATCACATTATATATATCGAAGTTCTCTTTCCAGACGGGCGAATAGTATTCCATGCCACAATCTTCCAAGATGTCGATCAGGGTTTCATCGTCAGTCTCGATGAAGCAGGGGAGGAACTGGTCCTCATACTTCGCCCATGCCGTGTCGGCCTTGAACTCATCTACGGCAGTAGTCGTCATCCTCACCTTGAAGTTGGGGCTACCGGCAAACACATCCTTGCCCAGTGCCACGCGGCTCGGGCTCATAGCCTCTACACTATTGCTACCGTCGGTGCGGAAGTAGAGCATGTTGATGTACTCCAAGTTGGGGCAGTCGGCAAAGGCCGAGTCCTCCAACACCAGCTCGAGGTCGGTATAAGAGTCACCGAAACCTGCTGCACCCCTGAGGTCGAACATGGAGATACCTTTGAGTGCCTTGCTGCCGTAGAAAGCCTTTTTCTTCACATAGTCGAGCTTATAGTTGTTGTAGACACCCGGATCGTTGAAGAGGGGCACCTCGCCCTGCTGGGCTTCCAAGGCAGACAAGTCTTCATCCTGACCGACGATGTGTACATGCTCTATCTTATGCGATCCGATATAGCTCTGCTTCTTCATCGAGTTGTTCTCGAAGCTGTAGCTATACTTTGCACCATTGTCGGTGAAGTCTACCACCACAGGCACATCCACTACCTCGAAGTTGTCCTTATATTTTCCCCATACAGGATTCTCAGCAAACTCCTCGTACTTCTCTCTGCCGATGCGTATCTTCAGTTTGCTCATGTCGCAACCCTTGAAGATATCCTCGCCGCAGAGAATGAAGTTCTCGGGGCCGAGAGCCACATCGCGGTCGGGGTTGGTGTCGGTGCTGCGCATAATCAGATCCAAGGTCTCCAGGTTGGTACATCCCATGAATGCCTCGTCGGGGATTGTTATCGTCATGGGGGCATACACCTCAGCTGTAGTACTTGAAGACAAATCCTGGAACTTGATTGTCTTGAGATTCTTCTTATTGTGGAAAGCCTTGCTACCTATGGCCACCGTTTTATAGTTGTATGCCGAGCCTATGTCGTTATACAGCGTAACGGTCTCCTGATCCGTCACATTGCTCACATACATGTGATAGATGGTGTGCTTACATTCGGTCAGCAGCCACTGTCCGGTAAAAGCCCATGTAGGCTGACGGCGGGCCTTGTTACCCACGGTATTGGCCACATAGCTAAGGGCATTGACACCAGGAATAGAACCTGCGACAACGCCGCTTGCAATAAGACAGTTGGTGTAGTGCGACATAGCAGCAGCCAAAGCAGCTTCCCTCATACCAACTTTTGCCGAAGCCTCACCGACTTTTGCAATGACCAAAGGAAGTGTTGATTCGGACACCGCCTGTTCCAATCCGCCATACCAGTACGGTGATTTCAACCAGCGTGCGGTCTCTGCTGTCATCTCACGAACCCAACCGGCAAGCGATTTTTGAGCTGATTTAAGTGCCGCCTCCGCTGGAGCTATAGCTGATGATGCCGCAGTGGTGGTTCCGTAAGTCACTATAGCCACAACAACCTCCACACCAATGATGGCTGCATTCCACCAAGAGGACTGCAAGCGGGTGAGTTCTGATGTAGGCAATGAGTTGAGTGAGTTGGCCGCATAGTCGTAGGTGACACCGTTAACAGTTATCGGCTTATTGGCTGTAGGCAAATAGTCCGATGCCACAATCCTGTCGGCATACTGACACCAGTTGGGGTCGTTGGTAAACAGATTGTAAAGCTGTGGAGCTACCACAATGCGGAAATCCTCGTGGCAACCGTCAAACACATTGCTGCCGATGTAGATATCTGTAGGATACAACATCTCGTAGCGATTGCTTCCGTCCGTGGCAAGGTAGTACATGTTGAACTCCTTCAGGTTCTTACAATCCTGGAACGCACCGTCGTGTATCACCATATTCAGTCTCGTGTTGGCATTCTCCAACCCCGATGCACAATCCTCAAACACCACCTTCTTGATGTGCTCGTTGCCACGCAGCGCCGTGCTGTCAATGGCAATAGTTTTGTAGTTGTAGCTGGTACCGATATCGTTGTAGATGCGCATCTCGCCACTTTCCTTGTCGAAATTATTCTCATTTATTCCCACAACTTGCATATACCAGGTCTCACTTCCTGGTACAGGTGATAGTATTCTTTCGATGTCAATATCTCTGAACTCTGTGAACCAAGGCTCCAACAGCTGCTTCATCGTCTCCATGTTGCGGCTTGAGAGTTGGTAGCCGTAATAGCCATACTTCACACCCTCCTCTTCTTCTGTTTCCGA
>JAFYMV010000051.1 GCA_017548225.1 Bacteroidaceae bacterium
AATATGATGCACAGCGCTGCGGCATGGTTTGCTCATCACTATGGGGCCAAAGAGTGGTTATACAAGACCTTGCCACACATATACCATAGCGTGCCAAGTGAAGAAGACTTGTACGCCCTTTTCCGCATGGAAGCCCAGCTCGTGGGCCGTTCGGTAGCTTCAGCTATTAGCTGCGACCGCCACATCCCAATGCGAACTCTGCGCAAACGATGTGTAGCCAAGTCGCGCAAGAGTAATCTCACCTACGAAGAGAGTTGCGCTTGGGATGACTTTTGGCCCCTGCTCAAGAAGGTGCTTAAAAGCCGACATGACACCACCCCTGTACATAGTCTAGACGAAATAAAACTTTTAGCATCGCGTTTCCCCGAGAACATACGCCTATTCGTGGCACGACACGACGGCACCGTTGTCGCTGGGGCGGTGGTATACGAAACCGAAATGGTAGCCCACACCCAATACCTGGCCGTATCAGATGAGGGCACCCAACATTGTGCTCTCGACGGCCTCATCGTATACTTGGCCGAAGAGCGCTATGCCGATAAGCCCTACATCGATCTTGGTACCTCTATGGAACCTGGAACTTCGCTGCTCAACGAAGGACTTATCTTCCAAAAAGAGGGTTTTGGAGCCAGAGCAGTGGTGTATGATACTTATTCCATTAAGTTGGGGTTAGGGTTGAGAGATTAGAGTTTAACGATGAACTGACATTTGTCTGAACTTCTGGAACTCCTAACTCCTGAACTCCTGATAAAGTATTTAGGGGTGAGGGTAAAGGCTATTGTTTATTGTCAAAATAAGATATGATAAAGTTTCTCGATTTAAAGGCTGTCAATGCAGCCCATGCCGCTGAGATAGAGGAGGCCGTACTGCGCGCCACGCGTTCAGGCTGGTACTTGCGTGGTGAGGAGACCCGCCGCTTCGAGGAGGCTTATGCCCAGTATATCGGTTGCCGCCACGCTATTGCCTGCGGCAATGGCCTTGACGCTTTGCGCCTCATCTTCCGTGCATACATTGAGATGGGGGTAATCCGTGAGGGCGACGAGGTTATCGTGCCCGCCAACACCTACATTGCCAGCATACTAGCCATCACCGACAATCACCTGAAACCCATATTCGTAGAGCCCAATATTGAGACTCTGCAAATCGACGACTCGCTGATAGCGCAGGCCATCACCCCAAGAACTCGCGCCATCCTCATCGTGCATCTCTATGGCCGTTGCGCCTACACAGATTACATTGGCGATTTATGCCAAAAGCATAACCTCCTACTCATAGAGGACAATGCCCAGGCACACGGATGCAAGGCCTCCCCTCAGGAGGGGTTAGGAGAGGCCACTACCGGTTCTCTCGGCCATGCTGCGGGGCATAGCTTCTATCCAGGCAAGAATCTCGGAGCTTTGGGCGATGCTGGCTGCATCACCACAGATGATGACCAATTGGCTGCTACTGTACGAGCATTAGGCAACTATGGCTCTGAAGAAAAATATGTATTCAAGTATACAGGTTACAACAGCCGCATAGACGAGTTGCAGGCTGCCGTGCTCACCGTTAAGTTATCTCACCTTGACAAAGACAACCGACACCGTGCTGCCATTGCCGAGCTGTACTACCAAGGCATAGCCAACCCTCTCGTCCGCCTGCCCCTGCATGTAGACCCACAGCACAATGTATACCATCTCTTCCCCATCTTCTGCGAAGAGCGCGACCGCCTGCAACAGCACCTTAAAGAGCGGGGTATAGAGACACTCATCCACTACCCCATCGCCCCACATCAGCAAGAGTGCTATAGAGAGTATGCCCACTTGTCGCTCCCTATCACCGAGCAGATACACCGCACCGAGTTGTCTTTACCTATTGGTCCCACGATTACTACTGAGGAGGCACAACAGGTCATAGAGGCCGTGAATGGATTTGCATTATAAACAAATAAAACTCGCTGAGAAATCGCAAGCATCTTCAATTTTCAATTTCCAATGAAGCAACTCGTAATATTCGACCTTGACGGCACACTACTCGACACCGTAGCCGACCTTGCCAATGCCACCAACCAAGCATTGGAGCAATGCGGCTTTCCCACCCACCCCGTCGAGGCTTATTATAAATTTGTAGGGAATGGCATCAACAGGCTTTTTGCCCGCGCACTGCCCACCGATGCTAGCAACGAGGATAACATACTGCGCATACGCTCCCTATTTATTCCCTATTACAACAAACACAATGCCGACTGCAGCCGCCCCTACCCCGGCATAACGGATCTATTGCTTCAGCTACAGTCGCGCGGGGTACTGCTCGCCGTAGCCTCCAACAAATACCACGAGGCTACCTTAAAGCTGGTACGCCACTTTTTCCCCGAGATAGACTTCGCCGCCATCTATGGTCAGCGCGAAGATATACCCATCAAGCCCGCCCCTGACATTGTGTATGACATATTACGCGATACGGGCATCAGCAAAGAGCAAACGCTGTATGTGGGCGACTCGGGGGTAGACATGCAGACTGCATGCAATGCCGGCGTAGAGAGCGTAGGCGTCACTTGGGGATTCCGCTCGGTGGAGGAGCTGCTCGAAAACGGAGCCTCACACACCGTCCACAAAGCGGAAGAGATCTTACATATCGCAGAGTAAAATGCAGCATAAAAAAGGAGAAGCCCGATTGTGAGGCCTCTCCTTTTCTGTTTTAGGTAGGTCAACCTACCTTTAATATTTCACACTTTCTGTCAGTTCCTTGATATTGTCAGCAATCGTCTCATCGCTGATGCTATTGTTGATAAGGTTTCCTGCCAGGTACTGGTCGTATGCAGCCATATCAATCAATCCGTGACCAGAGAGGCAGAAGAGGATGGTTTTCTCCTCACCCGTCTCGATGCATTTCTTCGCCTCACGAATGGTAGCAGCAATCGCATGGCATGACTCTGGAGCGGGGATGATACCCTCGGCAGCAGCAAACAAGGTACCCGCCTCGAACGATTCGATCTGTTCAATGTCTACAGCCTCCATCAAATTATCCTTCAGCAACTGCGACACCACCAAGCCCGCACCATGATAGCGCAAGCCACCTGCATGGATGTTGGCAGGGCGGAAGTTATGTCCGAGTGTAAACATCGGAATCAGCGGAGTGTAGCCCGATTCATCGCCGTAGTCGTAATGAAACTCACCGCGCGTAAGCTTGGGGCACGATGCAGGCTCGGCAGCCACAAAGCGTGTAGTCTTGCCATCCTTGAAGTTGTGACGCATGAAGGGGAAGGCGAGACCGCCAAAGTTTGAGCCGCCACCAAAGCAAGCCACTACCACATCAGGGTATTCGCCCGCCATCTCCATCTGCTTCTCGGCTTCGAGACCGATGATGGTCTGATGCAGGGTAACATGACCGAGCACCGAGCCCAGAGTATACTTGCAGTTCGGTGTCATCATGGCCAGTTCCACCGCCTCAGAGATAGCCGTACCCAGTGAGCCCTGATGATTAGGATACTTGGTGAGGATATCCTTACCTGCTCGTGTAGACATCGAAGGCGAAGGAGTCACCTGCGCGCCAAAGGTCTGCATGATGCTACGGCGATAGGGCTTCTGCTCATACGATACCTTTACTTGGTATACAGCCGCCTCGAGTCCGAACACTTTTGCCGCATACGACAAGGCAGCACCCCACTGTCCGGCACCGGTTTCGGTGGTGATATTCGTTACACCCTCCTCCTTGCAGTAATAGGCCTGTGCAAGTGCCGAATTGAGTTTGTGCGACCCGATGGGGCTCACACTCTCGTTCTTGAAATAGATATGGGCAGGAGTACCGAGCGCCTTCTCCAATCCATAGGCACGCACGAGCGGTGTACTACGATAGTAGGTGTACATCTCGCGCACACGCTCGGGAATGTCAATCCAAGCATCGGTCATATTCAATTCCTGGTCAGACACCTCGCGTGAGAATAGTGCATAGAGATCCTCAGGTGTCACCGGCTGCCCTGTCTTCGGGTTGAGCATAGGCATCGGCTTGTTAGGCATGTCGGCCTGTATATTGTACCACTGTGTAGGTATCTCGCTCTCGGGCAAGAAAAATCTTTTCTGCTTCATACTTTTAGAACCTTTCCCTTTAAAATGTTGTCGAATCCATTAAACTTGAAATAATCTTCTAACAGATTCTTTTGTTAACTTAAAAAAGAATCCGATGTTCGCCATTGAGCATCGGATTCGTTATTTTTATATATCTCTCTTTACCTTTGTGTAATACACACCGTGCTCAATTCTTATTACCGAGCCACCACCAAAACTTATTAAGGTTAATTATCGCGTGTATCATACCTTTTTGCTACTACAATCGTATAGAAACGCAGCAAAGTTATGTTATTTTTGATAATCAGCAAACATTTTTACAAAAAAAATGTATAGTTTATTAAAATTGTATAGTTATCGAAAAATAGGAAAAGGATTATAAAGGTTTGCAATTCCAAGAATAATACCTACCTTTGTCAGATTATAAATAGGTGTACTATTTAGTAACGATAGCAACATGAAGTTTACAGCAAAACAGATAGCCGCATACATTGGAGGTGAGATCATAGGCGATGAGAACGCTACTGTCTGCACCTTTGCCAAGATTGAGGAGGGCACACCAGGCGCCTTGTCATTCTTGTCCAACCCAAAGTATACCGCTTATATATATGACACCCAGTCGAGCATTGTACTGGTAAACAGCGACTTCGTTCCTGAAAAGCCCGTCAGTGCCACACTCATCAAGACTGCCAATGCCTACGAGAGCCTGGCCAAATTGATGACACTCTACGAAAGTGTCAAGCCCAAGAAGAGAGGCATCAGCCCTATGGCTTCGGTAGCCGCCTCGGCAACTATCGGAGAGGATGTATACATCGGTCCCTTCGTATATATAGGAGAGAAAGCCACCGTTGGCAGCAACACTATCATTGAAGCCAACACCTCGATAGGCGACGGAGCCACCGTAGGTAGCGACTGCATCGTCTATAGCAATGTAACCGTCTACCACGGCTGCAAGGTAGGCAACCGCTGCATACTACATGCCGGTAGCGTGGTGGGCTCCGACGGCTTTGGCTTCGCACCCGGTGCCAACGGCTACGACAAGATACCCCAGATAGGTATCGCCGTCCTTGAAGACGATGTAGAGATAGGTGCCAACACCTGCATAGACCGCGCCACCATGGGCGCCACCACCATCAAGCGTGGCGTAAAGCTCGACAATATGGTGCAGGTAGCACACAATGTCGTGATTGACGAGCACACCGTAATGGCAGCACAGAGCGGCGTCGCAGGCTCTACCAAGATAGGCAGTTGGTGCATGGTAGGCGGCCAAGCCGGCATCAGCGGACACATCAAGATAGGCAACCAGGTGAAGGTAGGCGGCCATTCGGGCGTTACCAACAATGTACAAGACGGCAAGTCCATGATGGGCTACCCCGCATTCGAACACACCCAGTTTGCCCGCGCCTCGGTAATCTTCAAGAAGCTCCCCGAGATGTACCGCGAGATGGACGCATTGAGAAAAGAGATAGAATCACTTAAACAACAACTTGCCACAGGCAAGGCTTAACCATAGACTATGGCAAAGCAACGCACCATAAAAGAATGTTTCACCCTTTCTGGCAAGGGATTACATACGGGACTCAGCCTCACCGTGGAGTTCTGCCCTGCACCGGAGAACTACGGCTACAAGATACAGCGCACCGATGTAGCGGGACAACCCCTCATCGAAGCATTGGCCGAGAATGTCACCGATACACAGCGCGGCACCGTGATATCCAACGGCACCGAGCGCGTCAGCACCATAGAGCATGGTCTGTCAGCACTCTACGCATTGGGCATCGACAACTGCTTGGTGAAGGTCAACGGTCCCGAGTTCCCCATCCTTGAGGGCAGCGCCAAGCTATATGTAGAGAACATACAGCGTGTAGGCATCGTAGAGCAGCAAGCTGAGAAGGACTACCTCATCGTCAACGAGCCCATAGAGTACCGCGACGAGCAGAGCGGCTCCATCCTGCGCATCGAGCCCGCCGACGAGTTTGCCGTAAGCGTCGTGGTATCGTTTGACTCGAGCAGCATCAGCAACCAGCAGGCCGAACTGATGCACATGGAAGACTTCCCCACCGAGATAGCCCCCAGCCGCACCTTCGTGTTTGTACGCGACATCGAGCCCCTGCTTGCCGCCGGACTCATCAAGGGAGGCGACCTCGACAATGCCATCGTGCTCTACGAGCGCGAGATGCCGCAAGACAAATACGACCGTCTGGCCGATGCCATGAACATCCCCCGCATGGATGCCAAGAAATTAGGCTATATCAACCACCGCCCCCTAGTGTGGGACAATGAGCCCGCACGCCATAAGCTACTCGATGTTATCGGCGACATGTCGCTCATTGGCAAGCCCGTCAAGGGGCACATCACCGCCTACCGTCCCGGTCATAGAGTGAACAACCAGTTGGCACGCCTATTGAGAAAATCTTAACCCCTAACCCCCAAATTAACAAAACGATGAGCAAGATCAGTCCATTAGCATATATCCACCCCGAAGCCGTTATCGGCGAGAATGTAGAGGTGGGTCCCTTCGTATACATTGACCGCAATGTAGTGATTGGCGACAACAATGTCATCATGCCCAATGCCAATATCCTTTACGGATCACGCATCGGCAACGGCAACACCATCTTCCCCGGCGCAGTCATCGGTGCTATTCCCCAAGACCTCAAGTTCCGTGGCGAAGAGACCACAGCCGAGATTGGCGACAACAACACCATCCGTGAGAATGTAACCATCAATCGCGGCACTGCCGCCAAGGGCAAGACCGTCGTAGGCAACAACAACCTGCTCATGGAGGGTGTACATGTAGCTCACGACACCATCGTAGGCAATGGTTGTATCATCGGTAACCAGACCAAGCTTGCCGGCGAGGTCATCGTTGACGACTTTGCCACCATCAGCTCCACCGTACTCGTGCACCAGTTTTGCCGCATAGGCAGCTATGTCATGGTACAGGGCGGATGCCGTACTACCAAGGAGATACCTCCTTATATCATAGCCGCTCGCGAGCCCATCAGCTATTGCGGACTCAACCTCGTAGGCTTGCGCCGCCGCGGCTTCACCCACGAGCAGATCGACACCATCCACCAGGCCTACCGCTACATCTACCAGAGCGGCCTCAACACCTCGATGGCTCTTGAGCGCATCAAGGCAGAGATGGAGATGACCCCTGAAGTGGAGTATATCGTCTCATTCATTGAGGGCGCCAAGCGCGGTATCATCAAGTACGAGGAGTGAAAAGAATGCCTCTCCCCAACCCTCTCCTGAAGGAAAGGGAGAACAGACAAAAAAAATAACGAACAATTAAATAGACAAACACATGGTTTACCGTTTTACTATCATCTCTGACGAGGTTGATAACTTCCGCAGAGAAATCCAGATCGATTCAGAGGCTACATTCCTTGATTTCCATCGTGCCATCCTGAAATCGACCGGCTATGCCGACGATCAGATGACCTCATTCTTTATCTGCGATGACAACTGGGAGAAAGAGACTGAGGTTACCCTCGAAGATATGGGTACCAGCTCTGACATAGACAGTTGGATTATGGAGGAGACCCCGCTCAATGAACTGCTCGAAGACGAAAAGCAACACCTGCTCTATATCTTCGATCCTCTGGCCGACCGCGCCTTCTTCATCGAACTCACCGAGATCATCACCGGCAAAGACCTCGACGAGGCCGTATGCACCAAGCAGATAGGCGAAGCGCCCCAGCATGTGCTCGACTTTGACCAGCTGATGGCCACCCAAGTGGCTACCACCACCTTCGACGACACCTTTGGCGATGACGAAGACTTCGACCTCGACGAACTCGACCCCGACGGCTTCGAAATGGGCAGCGCAGAAGACTTTGAGAATATGCTATATTAAATTGGCCTAGAGTTTAGGGTTTAGTGTTTAGAGTTGTGACTCCGGAAGGGGCATCGCAGAACTTAGCACTAACCCCTAAACTTTACACCCTAAACAAGAATGAACACTCTCGTCGTGCTCCTCGGTCCCACTGGTGTGGGCAAGACCGCGCTAAGCTTTGCCTTGGCCGAGCGGTTGGGCTCGCCTATTCTCTCCGCCGACTCGCGCCAACTCTATGCCGAGATACCCATCGGCACGGCAGCACCCAGCAAAGAGGAGCAGGAGCGTGTGAAGCACCACTTCATCGGCACACACCACCTCACCGACTACTACAGCGCCGCGCAGTACGAGATCGATGTGCTCCGCCTCACCGAAGAACTATTCAAGACCCACCCCACCCTGCTGCTCACGGGCGGCAGCATGATGTACATCGATGCCGTGTGCAAGGGCATTGACGACATCCCCACGGTAGACGACATCACCCGCCGCACCCTGCTCGACCGTTACGAGCAAGAGGGACTGGCACCGCTCGTCGACGAACTGCGCCTCCTCGACCCCGAATACTACCGCATCGTAGACCTCAAGAACCCCAAGCGCGTCATCCATGCCCTTGAGATATGCTACATGACGGGCCGCACCTACACCTCGTTTCGTACGCAGACTGCC
>JAFYMV010000052.1 GCA_017548225.1 Bacteroidaceae bacterium
AACGACACCTTCCGCCTCATGCGCGACAATCTGCCCGGCCCCTTCACCTTTATTCTCCCAGCAGGCAACCGATTGCCCAAAATATTCAAGAATCGTAAGGAGGTGGGCATACGCATCCCCAACAACAACATCGTAAGCGAGATCTGCGAAGCCTTGGGCGCTCCTCTGCTCTCTACGAGCCTCAAGGTGAGCGAACGCGAAGACATCGAATACATGACGCTACCCGAACTCATCGAAGAGAAGTACGGCGACCGCGTAGACCTCATCGTCGACGGAGGCGAAGGAGGCACCGAGTACAGCACAATCGTCAACTGTATGGAGGGCGAAGCAGAAATCGTGCGTCAAGGAAAAGGATGGTTGTAAAGGGTTAAGGGTTGAGGGATTAGGGTTGAAGGTTGAGGGGCGCTGCACACCTCTCACCCCTAACCTCTAACCTCTCTAGCTGCTCGATTTCCCTTTTGCGGGTTTCAAGCACTTCGCGATATTGCAGCAGCAAGGAGGTGTCTATGACTAGCCCCACCTGCTCACCCTTTTTATTTTTCTTTGTTGCCTGTGCTTCGGCAAGGACAAGAGAGAGAAGGGCCTGATCAATACGATCAGCCATCTCGTGATAGAGGGCAAGATTGTAGTATGCCATATAGCGATAAGGGCGTAGCTTGCTCTCGGTGAGAGTTTGCCACTCGGCTGCTGCAGCCTCCCAATTGGATTCATTCACATACACTTTAGCTTCGCGCATCTCATAGCAGAGGCGGTCGTAGTAATACACACGCTCACGCTCTTTCCACGAGGGAAGAAAAGGAGCAATAGAGCTATGAGCCAGCTGTGAGGGTATCTGGGGTATGAGATGGGCAATATCTTCCGTACTATTAGCCCAATATTCAAGCATCTCCTTATCGATCATACTCGCGCCTCGTATGCTATCGCGGTCAGGAGTATAGACACGCGAGCAGAGATAAGCATCCAAAGGACGAGAAACGAAATCTGCCGCAGGATTATAGATAAGGCAGGCATAGTCGATAGAGTAGACCATCTCTACATCAAGTTCGCGACACAAATCATTAACCTCTTTTTGCGTGAGGATGTGCAAACTAGTGCTATCGGGGTGATAGAGAAGCGAATCAAGCACCACTACACGATCCATAACACCAGCATTGGCAAAGGTCAATGCCACATGCTCTTTCATGCTGTCAGCATCGCAAGGGATAATGATAGCATGATCATTAGCCACCATGACATTATGTTGGCTAAAATTACTTACCACACCTACACTACGCACTACCTGTTCGGGCATATTCTCTGGCGGGAGCATCTGCTCTACCGATAGATATAGAAGCTCGGAACAGGAGGAAAAGAGAAGTAGAATGAAAAGGTGATAAAGGCTATATGAAAGAGAACTTAACTTCTTCATAGGATAGGAGTAGAGCACTTTTTACAAGAACGAAAAAAGAGTTAGGAGCAGCCTACACTAAACTCCTAACTCCTCCTTATTCATTCTGAACGATTAAAGTCCTTTACCGTGACAGTTCTTGAATTTCTTACCACTACCGCAAGGACAGGGATCATTGCGACCTACAGTGTGCTCGGCACGGATGGGCTCACGACGCTGGTTGCGAGTGTCGTGCTGTGCTGCAGCCTGTTGGTTGCGGTCTCCCAACTCTGTTCTATTCTCCTGCATCTGCTGACGACGCTGTGCACGGGTCTCAACGGGAGCTTCGCGCACTTGCTCAGGCTCGCGCATGGGAATTTGTCCGCGCATGAGAATAGACAATGTCTTGTCATTGATATTGGTTACCATAGCATCGAAGAGATTCACCGACTCCAACTTGTATATGAGCAGCGGATCTTTCTGTTCGTAGCTGGCGTTGCGCACAGACTGCTTCAATTCATCAAGCTCGCGCAGATTTTCCTTCCAAGCCTCATCGATGACATGCAACATGATGGCCTTCTCGAAGGCTTTCACTACCTCCTTACAGTCGGTCTCATAAGCAGCCTTGAGATTTACGGGAATCTGATATACACGCTTGCCGTCAGTTACAGGTACGAGGATATTTTCGAAACGCATACCGTCGCGCTCGTACACCTGCTTGATCACAGGGTTGGCAATTTGTGCCAAGCGGTCCATCTTGCCCTTGAAGTTAGCCATAGCAGCATCGAAGGTGAGATCGGCCAACTCTTGAGGCTTCTTGCTGGTGTAGTCCTCTTCAGTGAAGGGACATTCGAGAGCCATCACGCGGAAGAGTTCCATGCATATGCCCTCATAATCGTTATTCTCAATGATGCTTGCGCAACGGTCCCAAATCATGTTGGCGAGGTCCATACCTATACGCTCACCCATGAGAGCGTGACGACGCTTGGTATATATAACGGTACGCTGCTTGTTCATCACATCGTCATATTCGAGCAGGTGCTTACGAGTACCGAAGTGATTTTCCTCAACTTTCTTTTGGGCATTCTCGATACTCTTTGAAATCATCTTATGCTCCAACATCTCACCCTCCTGGAAGCCGAGTCTATCCATCACATTGGATATACGATCGGCAGCAAAGAGACGCATGAGATTGTCTTCCAATGACACAAAGAACACTGATGATCCGGGATCACCCTGACGACCTGCACGACCACGCAGCTGACGGTCTACACGACGGCTCTCATGGCGTTCGGTACCAATGATAGCCAATCCACCAGCAGCCTTCACCTCATCAGACAATTTGATATCAGTACCACGACCCGCCATGTTGGTTGCGATGGTTACGGTACCCTTCAAACCAGCCTTGGCTACGATATCGGCCTCCTTCTGGTGTAGCTTGGCATTGAGCACATTATGTTCGATCTTACGCATGGTAAGCATGCGGCTCAAGAGTTCACTGATTTCCACCGATGTGGTACCTACGAGTACGGGACGACCCAAAGCAACCATCTTCTCCACTTCAGCGATGACAGCATTGTATTTCTCTCGCTGGGTCTTGTAGATGCGGTCATTCATGTCGTTACGCGCAATGGGACGGTTGGTAGGAATCACCACCACATCAAGTTTGTAGATGTCCCAAAACTCACCAGCCTCCGTCTCAGCCGTACCGGTCATACCCGACAGCTTATGATACATGCGGAAGTAGTTCTGCAAGGTAATAGTAGCGAAGGTTTGCGATGCAGCCTCCACCTTCACACGCTCCTTAGCCTCAATAGCCTGATGCAAACCGTCGCTATAGCGGCGACCCTCCATGATACGACCAGTCTGCTCGTCGACAATCTTCACCTCGCCCTCATCGGTTACGATGTACTCGGTGTTCTTCTCAAACATGGTGTAGGCCTTCAAGAGCTGATTGATGGTGTGTACGCGCTCGCTCTTCACGGCATAGTTGGTAAACAGCTCGTCTTTCTTCATCAACAGTTCCTCACCTTCAAGGCCACTGCCTTCGAGGGCAGCCATCTCTGATGCGATATCAGGAAGCACAAAGAGGGTGGGATCTGAAGCATTGCCCGTGATGAGTTCGATACCCTTGTCGGTGAGATCTACACTGTTCATCTTCTCATCGATGACAAAGTAGAGCACATCGGTAGCCTCAGGCATGCGACGGTTGTTCTGCTCCATATAGATAGCCTCAGTCTTGAGCATACCCGTCTTGATACCGGGCTCACTGAGGAACTTGATCAGAGGCTTGTTCTTGGGAAGAGCCTTGTGACTACGGAAGAGGGCAAGGAAACCAGCCTCTACCTCCTCTTGCTTTTCAGAGTATACGAGACGCTTGGCTTCGGCTAGAAGTTGGGTAGCCAAACGCTTTTGTGCCTCAACGAGACGCTCCACAAAGGGACGCAACTCCTCAAACAATTGATCTCCCTTCTTGGGTACAGGACCTGAAATAATGAGAGGCGTACGGGCATCGTCAATCAACACTGAGTCCACCTCATCGACAATGGCGTAGTTATGATGGCGCTGCACAAGGTCGGCAGGCGATGAAGCCATATTGTCGCGCAAGTAGTCGAAACCAAACTCATTGTTTGTACCAAAAGTAATATCAGCAAGATATGCCTGACGACGAGCCTCTGAATTGGGCTGATGCTTGTCAATGCAGTCAACTGAAAGACCATGGAACATATAGAGCGGGCCCATCCACTCGGAGTCACGCTTGGCGAGGTAGTCGTTCACCGTCACCACATGCACACCATTACCTGTAAGGGCATTGAGGAATACGGGCAATGTAGCCACGAGCGTCTTACCTTCACCAGTAGCCATCTCGGCAATCTTACCCTTGTGCAGTACCACACCACCGAAGAGCTGCACATCATAGTGCACCATGTTCCAGATAGTCTCATTGCCACCTGCCTCCCAATGGTTCTTATAAATAGCCTTATCGCCCTCAATGCGCACGAAATCCTTTGTGGCAGCCAAAGCACGGTCCATATCGGTAGCCGTTACCTCCACCTCTTCGTTCTCGGCAAAACGACGGGCTGTCTCCTTTACGATGGCAAATGCTTCGGGCAATATTTCGTCGAGAGCTACCTCATACTTATCCAATACGGCAGTCTCAAGTTTATCTATCTCATTGAAAAGGCGCTCGCGATCCTCAATCTCAGTCTCCTCGACCTTGCCTTTCAGTTCTGCAATCTTGGCGTTCTCTACCGTAGCCGACTGCTTGATGCGCTCTTTCAGTTCTTGTGTCTTGGCACGCAATTCGTCATTGGTCAACTTCTCCACACCAGGATAGGCGGCTTTCACCTTCTCCACCCAAGGCTGTATCTCACGCATGTCGCGTGTATTCTTGTTGCCGAACAACTTTCCTATAAATTCATTAAATCCCATATTTTATTTTGTTTTATCTTACTAATTTTACCTTAAAACACGCTATTAACGCGCAAAGTTAGAAAAAAATCACTGAATAGAGAAATTTTACTCACTTATTCGTATCTTTATGGCATGTATAAAGACATACTAAAGGCTGTAAATAGCAGCACTCCTTAGGGGAGATAAACCTTCCTCCGTCGCAACCGACGCTTTCATACCGCGTCGGCGCTCGTTTGTTACTATCTTTCCTCTAAAAAACTTACTTTTTTATCAAACGGGCGTAAAAGAAGAGTTTTTTATGTAAGTTTGCACTAACAATGAAAAGTAAAGGTATGAGCAAGGAGCAAACCAATGAACAACTGGACCTCGCGTGGCAATTCGTGGAACGCACGGGGGTAAATGTTTTCCTCACAGGCAAGGCCGGCACAGGTAAGACTACCTTTCTGCGCCGCCTTAAGGAACGCTCGCCCAAGCGCATGGTGGTAGTAGCGCCTACGGGTGTGGCAGCCATTAACGCTGGTGGAGTGACAATACACTCCTTTTTCCAGTTTCCTCTGGCACCCTATATACCTGGTGGCTCTTTTAATTCCAAAGATGAAAAATATCGCTTCAGCAAAGAGAAGAAGAATATCATACGCACGCTCGACCTGCTCGTCATCGATGAGATATCCATGGTGCGTGCCGACCTACTCGACCAGATTGATGCTGTATTGCGCCTTCATAAAGACCGTCATCGCCCCTTTGGTGGAGTGCAACTGCTCATGATTGGCGACCTCAGCCAGTTGGCCCCCGTAGTCAAGGACGGCGAGTGGACACTGCTGCGCGAATATTATCATACACCCTATTTCTTCGGCAGTCATGCCCTGCAACAGACACGCCATGTTACCATCGAGTTGACACATGTGTACCGCCAAACTGACCGTACCTTCATCAATATCCTCAATGAAGTGCGCGAGAATTGCCTTACACCTGAAAGCTTGGCCCTACTCAATAGTCGTGTGGACGGACAACAGACGGAAGTCAATTCAGAATTCAAAATTCAAAATTCAGAATTCACCGACGGTACTATCCGACTCACGACACACAACGCCACAGCCAACCGCTACAATGAAGAGCGCATGGATGCACTGAAGGGCATTCGATTCTCCTTCAAGGCCAAAGTTGCGGGGACCTTCCCCGAGTCATCATACCCTGCCGAGGAGACTCTCGTACTCAAGAAGGGATGTCAGGTGATGTTCCTCAAGAACGATTCGCAGGGCTCACGCTACTACAACGGAAAGTTAGGCATCGTGAGTGCCGTAGATGGCAAACGCATCTGCGTGCGCGGCATTGATGACAATGTAGAGATTGAGGTAGAGCCCGATGTATGGACCAACGCACGCTATGTCATCGACAAGGAAACCAAAGAGATACGCGAAGATATTGAAGGTGAGTTCCGCCAATACCCCTTGCGACTGGCATGGGCCATCACCGTACACAAGAGTCAGGGCCTCACCTTTGACCGTGCCGTACTTGATGTCAACGCCGCCTTTGCCTCCGGGCAGGTCTATGTAGCCCTCAGCCGTTGCCGCTCACTCGAAGGGTTGGTGCTTACCGCTCCGCTCTCGCCTTCGTCAGTAAAGACCGACCTATTGGTTACTGATTACATGAACGCAGAGTTGGAGCAAGCGCAACACACGGCCGGACATCTCTCTACCCTTGAGCGGGACTATTACCTATTGATGCTCACCGAATTATTTAGCTTCAAGACCCTTGAAGCCGACTTCCATCGCATGCTACGCCTTATCGACGAGCATTTGTATAAGGTGTACCCCCTACTGCTGAAGATGTACAAGCAAGCCGACGGACGATTTAGCAAAGAGATAACTGCCGTCGCTGCTACCTTCTACCGTCAATACTCGACACTGGTGATAGACTCGCCCGACTACACTACGGATGAACTCCTTGCCGAGCGCATACATAAGGCAGCCACCTATTTCATCGACAAACTCGACGACTTCCTCCGCCCTCTTGTAGAGCATACCAGCATCGATAGCGACAATCAAGAAATTAAGGAGCGACTCACCGAAGCCACCTACAACTTCAAGCAGTCATTTGCGCAAAAACATTATCTGCTCACCCGCGTCATCGCCAATGGCTTCAATGTATCGACATACCTGAAAGACAAGGCCATAGGACTGCTCAATGCTGACCAATCGGCCAAGCGGAGTGCAAAGAGCAAACCTTCCGAGAAGATAGAGGTAGACCGCAACTCCGATATCCGCCACCCGAAACTCTTCCGCAACCTACGAGCATGGCGTGCCTTGCGTGCCGAGGAGCTAGGTCGTCCCGCCTATGGCGTGCTCACCCAGAAGGCCCTCATCGGCATCACCAACGAGCTCCCTACCAGTGGGCGAGAACTCCTCCGCATGCCCGGCTTCGGCAAGAAATCACTTGAAATGTTCGGCAAAGAGATCCTTACCATCGTGCAAGAATATATCGAGGAGGAAAACATTGAAGAGAAAAATTTTATTGGGACCTTTCATTAAAAAAAATGGGTAAAGAGATTTTTTCTCGTCTCTTCACCCATTTTTTATAGAAGTACAGCCATAAAGGGGGCATCTCAAGTGGCCTCCTCATTTCGCGGCCAGTTGACTAGATATACCTGTTCGGTAGCACGAGTGAAAGCCGTGTAGAGCCAGCGGTGATAATCAATTGGCGATGTGTCGGGTGGCAAGTAGCCTTGATCAAGGTAGATGCAGCCCCACTGGCCACCTTGAGCTTTGTGGCAGGTAACGGCATAGGCATACTTGATCTGCAGTGCATTGAAGTGAGGGTCGAGACGAAGTTGTTGATAACGCTCCTTCTTGGTGGTGAGGTGGGCATAGTCTTCCATCACATTCTGGAACAGGCGCTCGGCCTCATCACGGGTGAGCGAGGGAGACTCGCTTTGCAGAGTGTCGAGCAAGACGGTGGTCTCCATCTCATAGTCATCATAGTCGGGGAAGCGCAGCAGCACATCGGCAAAACGGAAGCCATACATCTCACGCGTTCGGCGTACACGACGCACTACTGCTATGTCGCCATTAGCGATAAAGGAAAGGGGAAGTTGAGGAATGAGTGTTGAGGAGTGAGTG
Source organism: Bacteroidaceae bacterium (assembly GCA_017548225.1). Classification (GTDB taxonomy): domain Bacteria; phylum Bacteroidota; class Bacteroidia; order Bacteroidales; family Bacteroidaceae; genus UBA1189. The sequence continues at coordinate 7,897 of JAFYMV010000052.1, forward strand.
GCTCCGCGCTCATATCCATTCTTCACTCTTAACTCTTCACACTTAACTCTTAACTCCCTCTCTACCCAATAGTAGTTGTTCTTGACCACCATGATGCGATCGCCCGAGCAGAGTTCTTCCTCGCGGTAGAGTATGCGGTTGCGTATGCCCTGATTATAGATGTTAGCCCGTTTGTTTGAACGGCAGATAATCATACAATCGTCAGTACCCCAACGAGAATAGGAGGTCTCGAGCGAATCAATAAGGTCGGCACCTGTTACATGGGCTACATCATTAAATTGACAATTGACAATTGACAGTTGACAATTATTTTTCCCAGTTTGGGAAACGATATCTATTTTCAATTCTGAATTTTCAATCTTCAACTCGTACAATCTCTCCCTAATCTTCGTCGCGCAATATAAGATACCCGATTCGGACAGTTGACGCATCACCTGTGTGAGAGTTTTTTCATATACATGCAACCCATATGAACGCAACAGCGAGGTCATCAATGCAGGACTCTCCTCCTCACCTACTGGAGGCAACTGGGCAGTGTCGCCCAAAAGCATCAGTCGACAACCTTCGCCAGAGTATACATATTGGATAAGGTCATCGAGCAAACGACCCGTACCGAAAGTAGAGGACGACAAGCCCTCATTGGAAATCATAGAGGCTTCATCGACAATAAACAGCGTGTGTTTAGAAAGATTTACATTAAGCGAAAAAGTGTCGGTATCAGTAATGGATTTTTGTCGGTATATGCGCTTATGAATGGTGTAGGCAGGCTGCTCCGCATACGAAGAGAACACCTTGGCGGCACGCCCCGTAGGAGCCATCAACACCACAGGCTGATTCAGTTCGACGAGCGTTTTCACCAAAGCACCCACAAGCGTAGTCTTACCCGTACCGGCATAGCCACGCAGCAAAAACAGTTCCATGCCATGACGCGACATCAAGAACTCGCCTATCTGCTCTATAGCTTCAGATTGCTCCTTGGTAGGAACAAAACCGAAGTTATCTCGAATTTTGGCTGTTACAAAACTATTTATCATCGACTTTTGGCGAAAAATGTACCCATTTAATAGGAGTTTCAAACAATTTGTTTTACTTTTGCACCACGAAATTAATCAAATAAATCATATAAACATGAAAAAATTAGTAAATATCGTATTGACATTGTGTGTGGCGGGTCTCGCATACATCTGCGTAGGCAGCATCATGGGCTCAATCAACTTCGGTAAAGAGCGCGCTTTAAGAGAGAAAGAGATTATCGCACGATTGATTGACATCCGTACAGCACAGATTGCGTTCCGCGACTACAACAAGCAGAACAAGGGTCAATATACTGACAACTTTGACGAGCTCATTGCATTCGTTAAGAACGACAGCCTTCCCTTTGTAATGAAGGTGGGAGAGCTCACTGACAAGCAGCTTGAAGATGGTCTTACTGATAGCAAGGCTGCAAGACTTATTGACGAGGCACGCGCTGCTAAGCGTCCCGCTACAGCCAAGAAGAAATGGAAAGAGGCTGAGAAAGCGGGTCTCGTACGCTTGAACAAGCAGGGAGAAGTAGAAGAGTATCTCTTCAGCCGCGACACATTCTGGATGCTTGCACTTGACACTCTCTACCCCAAAGGTTTCAATGCAGATTCACTCCGCTATGTACCCTTCGGTAATGGTGCTGAGTTTGAGCTCCGTACAGGTTGCGATTCAAGCGGTAAGTCTGGCAACAAGATTTATCTCTTCGAGGCAAAGACTCCCTATCGTACCTACCTCGATGGCATCAACAAGGATGAGCTTAACAACCTCATTGACCTGCAGCTTGAGCTCGGTCGCTATCCTGGTTTGAAGGTGGGTGACGCTGAAGTAGGTAACAACAACGCCGGAAACTGGGAGTAATCAATCCACACGGGAGATTACGGTGATTGATTTCAACAAAACCAGACAATATACATTATCCATCCGTCTGAGTACGGATGGATTTTGTTTTGCTGTGCACAACCCAAACGCAGCCAACGAGTACGCCTACCTACCCTATCGAATAGATCCGCTAAAGCCACTGGCCAACAATCTGAAGACAGCTATAGAGGAAACCGATATGCTGCGCCGCAACTACGGAGCTGTAAACATCATCTTGGCCGATGCAGCCTATACCCTTATCCCTAAGGAGTACTATGCCGAACAATACGAAAAAGAATTCTATCGCCAGAACATCTCCACGCCCACTACAAATAGCATCCTCATGCACAACATCGTGGGCGACGAACAAGCTGTAGTACTCTTCGCTATTGAGAAGCAACTACACAAGTACATTACCGCACAGTACCCTAAAGCCCAGTACTATGCTGCGATAGCACCGCTCATCAATTTTGGTATAGAGCGCAGCTATGCTACCGGCAAAAGATATTGCTTGCTGCATGTGCGCAAGCGCAGCATTGACTTCATGTGCTACGAGAATGCTTCACCGCTTTTCATCAATACCTTTCAGTATCGCGACACGGCTGATGCACTCTACTACATCCTCAACGCCTGGAGCACCCTATCGCTCTCACAGACCGATGACACCCTGCATATTGCAGGTCAGTCACGCCATGCTAAAGCGATGATAAAAGAACTAGAAAAATTCATCCAAGACATACGCGTCGTACGCCCCGCCGAAGAATTTCACACTACCGAGCTGGCCCGTATAGATGATCTACCTCTCGATCTTCAAACACTTATCGCATGCGAGTAATCAGTGGAAAATATAAACGACGCACCTTTGAGGTGCCCCGTACATTCAAGGCTCGTCCCACTACGGACTTTGCCAAAGAGAACCTATTCAATGTCCTGACCAACCTTATCGACTTTGAGGAGTGCGCCAATGTACTCGACCTCTTTGCCGGCACGGGAAGCATCAGCCTCGAATTCGTATCCCGCGGTTGTGGACGCGTCATCTCGGTAGAACGCGAGCCGGCGCATCATACCCATATATATAAGATTAAGGAGCAACTCAAAGAGGAGAGCTGGATACCTCTGCGTGCCGATGTGTTCCGCTATATTGAGAAGTGCCACGACACCTTCAATCTCATCTTTGCCGACCCTCCCTATGCACTCACCCGCCTGGCAGAGCTACCCGACCTTATTCTGAACAAGGGCATGCTCGCTGAAGGAGGCATGTTCATTCTCGAACATGGCAAGGACCATAGCTTTGTTAATCATCCCTGCTTCGTACAAGAGCGTATCTACGGTAGCGTACACTTCAGTTTCTTTGAGCCCAAAGGCGAATAAAAACACACGCACTATGCGTATAGTGCGTGCAGTTAATTGACATTATATGATGTGCGAGAACCAAAGCTCTCGCATACTTTTTTACAATCTTACCAAATAAGACTATAGAGCACAAACATCCAGTGAGCCAAGATGGCAGCCACAAGTCCGCCTATGGTATGAGCAAGAATAGCCTTTGAGGTAAGGCGACGATAGCCCAGTGTATCGAGCATGGCAGTATGGGTGCTCAAGTAACCACTCCAGCACATACCAATAGCAGTAAACACGGCAATTGCGTTACCATCAATCCAACCTTCAGAGATAAAGCCTGGAACAAGGCCCAAAGCAGCACCTACCGCACCAAGTGCAGTGATGGGGAAAGCAATGAGGTGAGGATCTTCAAAACCAAAAAGCCAGCGGAATACGGGACCAATCTTCTCACCTATCCACGGCAACAATTCCACACCTTGGTATGCAGCACCAGTATATGCCCCATCAGCCGAAGGACCAAAAGTCAGCACCATCACGAGAGTAGAGATGATAAGCACGCCAGGGATAATGGCAAGACCAACATCAACACCTGTACGACCGCCATCGAGCAGAGAATCGAGGATACGCTGAAACATCGGTTTTCTAAAATGTCTATCCTGTTCTACCTCAACTACATCAATCTCGCATGCAGCCTCGTCACGATAGTGAGGATATGCCTTCAGCACAAAACGCTGCATCAGTCGAGTCGACACCATACAACCGAGGAAAGCACCTACAAGGCCAATAAGCGGTTCTGCATAGTACCCCTGTCCTACCATGAACACGATAACCAACAATCCCATACCGAAAGCCGTACCGAAGTTGGTCAGCGAAATAAACTGATACTTCTTGAAGTACGAAGCAAAACGCTTGTCTTGCGCCAAAGAGATAATAGCCGGATTATCAGACAAGAAAGTAAGCACTGCACCTATAGAGGCTGTACCAGGTAGATTAAACAACGGGCGCATGAGCGGACGCAGCAACTTTTCCAACAAGTTGACTACCCCAAACTCTACGAAAATCTTGCCCAAAGCTCCTGTGATAACGCAGATGGCCATCAAATAGAATACGGTGTTGAGCAACAAATCGTGTGCAGTGTTCATCACCGTATTGAGCATGTTGGGTGTACCCATCTTATAGCCCAGATAGCCGAAAAGGCCAAACACGATGACAAGACAAATGATACCGCTGGGAACAACTCGTAGGCAACGGCGAAGGATTGATCTAACTCTCATATTCTAAAAGTTTTATTTATTGAGAATATTCATTTTCCAGGTAACGCCGAGTGTGAGGAATGAATGGTC
>JAFYMV010000053.1 GCA_017548225.1 Bacteroidaceae bacterium
ATGGGCGCTCCACGATACCGAGCATGGCGACACTGCGATGTATGCCTATCGTCTCGCACCTTGTTCGACTTGTATGGGCGAACGATTCACAATGATAAAATTGTAAAGTGAATTAATTTCATCTTTTCATTGATGATTGTCTACATAGTTTGAAGAACTCTGTCTTTGGGGATAATAGCTTCAAAAGTTTATGAATATCTCAGACGAAAAAGTGTGGGGCAAGAGAATTCTTGCCCCACACTGCTATGTGTTGGTTGTCCGTTTTAGAAGAAGAAACGGATGATGTCGTTGAGGTTGGCGTAAATCATCAGGGCGAAGAGGAGTATCATGCCGATGATTTGTACACGCTCCAAGAACTTGTCGCTGGGCTTGCGGCCGGTGATCATCTCGAACAATAGGAATAGAAGGTGACCACCGTCGAGTGCGGGAATGGGGAGGATGTTCATGAAGGCGAGCATGATGGAGATGAAGGCGGTCATCATCCAGAAATTATACCAATTCCACTGTGAAGGGAAGAGGCTGCCGATGGTGACGAAACCTCCGAGAGAGCTGGCACCCTCTTTAGTAAAGACATACTTGAAGTCGCTGACATACCCCTTCAGGGTGTTCCATCCATAGGCGATACCGGCAGGGATAGAGGCAAAGAAACCATACTCGTCGGTAGCGGTGGTGTAGGGGAGGGCAACAGTAACGCCCATCATGAAGTTGGCGTCGGTGGACACGATGGTGGTGTCGGGCATGCCATTACGGGTGTAGGCTATGCGCAAGTCGTGGTTGACGATACCGCCTTCGGCCTCTTGCTGGCGCAACTGCTTGAGTACTGTAGTGAAGGTTCCCCATGTAGCAGAGGGGATGTCGTTGATGCTCTGGATATGGTCGCCACGAACGAGGCCTCCCAGCGCGGCTCCGCTCTCGGGCATGACGCTGTCAAGGGTCATGGGGTTGAGGAACTGCACGAAGGACTGGTCATCGCGTTGAAGGTCGAAGAGAGTGAACTCCTCGGGCATGGTGATGGTGGTTTCACTACCATCGCGGAGCACGGTAATGGTGTGGGTTTCGGCAATGGAGCGGTACATGTCGCCATCGAAACGGAGGAGGGGGGTGTCGTCGGTGCGCAAGAGCACATCGCCGTCGCGGAAACCTATGGCTTCGGCACGCTCATTGAACTCCATGCCATACTTGCTACCTTCGAGGGGGATATAGGAGTCGCCCCACTTGAAGAGGATCATGGCATAAATGAAGAAGGCGAGAAGGAGATTGAAGCATACGCCGCCTATCATGATGAGCATGCGCTGCCAAGCGGGCTTGGTGCGGAACTCCCAGGGTTGGGGCTCTTGCTTGAGCTGCTCCATATTGAGACTCTCATCGACCATACCTGCTATCTCGACATAACCTCCGAAGGGAAGCCAACCTACTACGAACTCGGTGTCGCTACGCTTGGGCTTATAGCGGAGTAGGGGCTTGCCGAAGAAGAGTGAGAAACGCTCGACGCGCACACCGAACAGGCGGGCGAAGAGGAAATGACCTAGCTCGTGAATGACCACAAGGATGGTGAGCGAGAGTATGACTTGTAATAGTTTTATAAGAAATACGGACATGTTTTGATTTATGATTTATGAATTATGAATTATTGTCAACAGTCAACGGTCAACAGGCGAACGCGGCGATAGCAGAGATAAGCTTGCTTTAATCTATGCCTAGCAAGGAGGAGGAAATGCCTACGGAGTAGGATTGACAGACTGCTATCCGGATGTTATCGTTTTATTTGTTTAGTGTTTACCAGCGATTGCAGAGTGTAAGACTATCGTCTGAACTCCTCAACTCCTGACTCCTGAACTCCAAAAAATAATTTCAATTTTCAATTTATAATATTCAATTTGTTTTTATCATCTCTTCAGCTATGCGGCGTGCTTCAGCGTCGGTAGCTACATAGTCTTCGTAGGTCGGAGTCTTAATGAAGTCGACCTTCTGCATGGTGCGCTCTATGATGTCGCTCATCTGCAAGAATCCGATACGCTCTTTTAGGAACGCGGCTACGCATACCTCGTTGGCGGCGTTGAGAATACAGGGCATATTGCCTCGACGCTCAAGGGCCTCAAACGAAAGGGCGAGATTGCGGAAGCGTACGGGGTCGGGCTGCTCGAAGGTGAGGCTCGACAATGAGGAGAAGTCGAGACGCTCGGTAGTGAGCGGCAGACGATAGGGGTAGCTGAATGCGTACTGGATGGGGAGGCGCATATCGGGGGTACCGAGCTGTGCCTTGACCGAGCCATCGGCAAACTGCACCATAGAGTGTATGACCGATTGGGGGTGTACGACTACCTCAATCTGTGAGGGGGCTACATCGAAGAGCCACTTGGCCTCGATGACCTCGAAGCCCTTATTCATCATCGAAGCCGAGTCGATGGTGATCTTGGCACCCATGTCCCAGTTGGGGTGCTTGAGTGCCTGCTCGCGTGTGGCGTGCTGTAGCTGCTCCATGCTCCATGTACGGAAGGGACCTCCCGATGCTGTGAGCAATAGTTTTTCTATAGGGTTATGTCCTTCGCCTGCGAGGCACTGGAAGATAGCCGAGTGCTCGGAATCAACAGGGAGGATGGGTACGCGATGTTCGACAGCAAGTTGCGTAACGAGTTCACCAGCTACTACGAGGGTTTCCTTGTTGGCCAGGGCAATGGCCTTACCAGCACGGATGGCATTCATCGTAGGACGAAGGCCTGCGTAGCCCACCATAGAGGCGAGTACGATGTCGATAGGCTCGGCCTGTACCACATCGGCCAATGCATCGGCACCGGCATATACCTTGATGGGGAGTGAGGCCAGTGCATCGGCAAGGGTGCGGTAGTGGGCCTCATTGGCAATGACCACCACATCGGGCATGAACTTGCGGGCTTGCTCGATGAGCAACTGCACATTGTTTCCCGCCGTGAGGGCATACACTTCGTAGAGGTCGCTGTGCTCCTCGATGACCTGCAGGGCTTGTGTGCCAATAGAGCCTGTAGAGCCGAGAATGGCTATCTGACGCTTGCGCGATGTGTCAGGATGGTGGGTGTTGTTATTCATTGTGTTTGTCATTTTTATCAGAATGAAATATATTGCGTGGGGTCGAGAGCGGTACCCTTGTGCCACAGCTCAAAGTGCAGGAAGGGTTGGCTCATCTTCTCGCCTTGTGTACCTGCTATGCCAAGTACCTCGCCAGCCTTGACCTTGTCACTCTCGCGCTTGAAGGTCGTAGTGAGGTGCTTGTATATGGTAACCAAGTTGCCCACATGTTGTACTACGATGATATAGGCATTGTTGGCGCTATAGCCGCTGGTGAGTATGGTGCCATCGAGTACCGCACATACATTGCGGTCGTTGGTCGCTACCACATCGATGCCGTAGTGCCCCTCTTCGGGAGTGAAGGAGGTTGTCAGCATTCCACGCATGGGAGGGTAGAAATGCAGCTCTTCCATCTCGCTCTTGTGTATAGTATGTGAGACGAGGTTGTACTTCTCGGCTTCTTCATACTTACGGGCAAACTCCTTCTCGCGCTCGGTGCGCTCCATAAGGTCCTCGCTGCGCAAGATGGTGAGTGAGTCGATGGTGTTCACCGAATCCATCTTGACCTCTCCACGCAGAATATCCTGTATATTCATGACATAGAGGCGGTGGCGCTGTACGGCATCGCTCAAGGAGTCAATGCGAAGCGATGTCTCTACAATCTGACGGCGTACATCGGGACTCACATAGCCTGGCATGAGTTGCTTGAGTGGCGAGTAGAACAGCAGTATTACGGTGATACCTGCCACGACAAGCACCATAGCCAATGTGTATAGGGTGATGATGAAGCGTGATGTGGATACGCGATGCTCTACATCCTTACCACCGCGTTGTGTGTACACCACATCGTAGCGGCGGAAGAACTGCTTCCAAAATCCGTCTATGTCTTTCTTTCTTTTGCCCATCATGCACAAAGTTACGAAAAATTGGATTATGAGACCTATCCAATTAGGTTATTCTAACAATCCGTCGGGTAAATTAAACTTTATTAAGCGTTTGTCGTGGTCGATGTCTTCGATGAAAGCCTCTTGCGCAGGGATGAGTATCTCATCTCCATTGGGGCGTTCTACCACGAATAGGGTGTTGACGGTGCTCTCGTCTACATCGACCAGTTCACCCAAGTGTCCATGTGTAGTGTCTTCGGTGGTGAAACCGATGAAATACTGCCAGCTGTACTCGCCGTCTTCAGCTTGCTCAGCGTATGACTTGGGAAAATACACCTCCTTGTTGGTGAAGATAGATGCCGCCTCGTTGGTGTCGATACGCTCAAACTTGATGAGCGCTACATTATCGCTCTTGAAGCGGTACTCTTCGATGAAGAAGGGTACGAGAATGCCGTCCATAGAGCATACGAGGTAGGGGCAGTCGGTGCGGTCGAACACATCATCGGTGAACGACATGGACATCTCGCCCTGTACGCCATGCGTGCGGGTGAACTTTCCTATGCAGTATACTTCTTCGGGGCGTATCATAGCTCTACACGGGTTATGCGCGCACCTAGTCGGTTGAGGCGCTCGTCAATATTCTGGTATCCACGGTCAATCTGGTCGATGCGGTCAATGCGGCTGGTGCCTTCGGCACTCATGGCTGCGATGAGCAGGGCAATACCGGCACGGATATCGGGCGATGTCATGGTATGTCCGCGCAGGCTTACGGCATGGTCGTGCCCGTTCACTACTGCACGGTGCGGGTCGCAGAGGATAATCTGTGCACCCATCTCGATGAGCTTATCTACAAAGAACAGGCGGCTCTCAAACATCTTCTGATGGATGAGCACGCTGCCCTTGGCCTGTATGGCGGTAACGAGCAATACGCTCAAGAGGTCTGGCGTAAGTCCGGGCCATGGTGCGTCGGCAATGGTCATGATAGAGCCGTCGATGAATGATTCTATCTGATAATGCTCCTGACGGGGTATGTAGAGGTCGTCGCCACGCTCCTCGATGATGATGCCGAGTCGGCGGAAGGCATCGGGGATGATACCGAGATTCTCAATCGACGCATTTCGTATGGTGAGCTCGCTGCGGGTCATGGCAGCCATGCCAATGAAGCTACCCACCTCAATCATGTCGGGCAGTACGGTGTGTTCGCAACCGTGCAGTTCGCTTACACCCTCGATGATTAGTCTGTTGCTGGCAATACCCTCAATCTTGGCACCCATGCGGCAGAGCATGCGGCAGAGCTGCTGTATATAGGGCTCGCAAGCGGCATTGTATATGGTGGTAGTGCCTTTGGCTGTTACGGCGGCCATAATGATGTTGGCCGTACCAGTTACCGAGGCTTCATCGAGCAGCATGTAGGTGCCAGTGAGATTCTCGGCACGCAACTCGTATACGCTGCGATCCTCGTTGTAGAGGAAGGCAGCACCGAGCTTCATCAATCCTACGAAATGAGTGTCGAGGCGTCTGCGGCCTATCTTATCTCCACCCGGCTTGCTGATGAGTACACGGCCAAAGCGGGCGAGTAGGGGGCCCATAAGCATGACTGATCCGCGCAGGCTAGAGCAGAGTTTGAGAAACTCGTCGCTCTCGAGGTAGCGCTCGTCAATGTTGCGGGCACAGAAGCTAAAGCGACCTTCGCCGAGACGGTCTACCTCCACGCCCATTGAACGCATCATGGTGATGAGGTTGTTCACATCGAGGATATCGGGGATATTGTTCACCGTAACCTTCTCGCGTGTGAGCAGTGTGGCGCACAGTATCTGTAGCACTTCGTTCTTTGCTCCCTGCGGAGTGATCTCTCCTTGCAGGCGATGTCCGCCTTCGATGATAAATGAAGCCATTTTGAGTTATGAGTTATGAGTTATGAGTTATGAGTTATGAGTTCTTGTAGGCTATGATGCTATCTAAAATTCATAATTCACAATCCAAAATTGATTTAATACTTCTTCTTGTTCTTGCGGCGTTGGTTCTTGCCGTTTTGGTTTTTACCGTTGTTGTAGTTTGAGGGGGCGCGGTAGGTGCCCAGCTTGAGGTTGTTCTCGTCGAGTACGATTTGTCCGTTAGAGTATTCGCGGATATCCTCGATGATCTTGCTATCCTCTACGCTCTCCTTGTTCCACAGCACATACTCTTTCTTCATCTGTGCAGCGATGAGTCGCAGCAGTTCGTTGCGCTCCTCTCCCTCGGGTATGCCGCACGCCTTCTGTATCATCTCCTGGATGCAGCGTCCGTAGTGGCGATAGCGTATGCCACCCTTCGGGTAGGACAAACGCTGTGGGGTGGGGTGTAGAGTCTCGGGTGCTACCAGCTCGTAGGGATAGTCGATGTCGAGCTTAAAGTCGGCCATCACAGCCAGGTGGTCCCAGAGCTTGTGGTTAAAGTCGGCCACATCGCGCAATTGGGGGAACATGTTGCCCATGACGGCGATGATGGTATTGGCACAACGCTGGCGCTCGACACGGTCTTCGATGGTGATGGCATGGTCTACCATCTTCTGCACGGCGCGTCCGTACTCGGGCATGGGTAGCGTTTTCTCTTGTGTATTGTATTTCATTGACGAAATAGTGATTGTTCGTTATAAAAGTTTCTTTGATACAGTGGCTACGAACTCCTTCAGGTAGAAGGGCTCAAAGTAGGCCACATCCTGGAATGACTCATTGAGGAACTCCCTATCAGCGAGGGGGAACATCCATCGTGCCAGAGGCTGTATGCCATCGATGAAGTGCGCGTTGGGGTGCTTGATTACCTCCTTGCACTTGGCTGCTCCGTTGCCGAAGAAGTATACGGGCTGCTTATCGAGGAATTCCTTGTATGAGTCCCCATCGATAATGTCAGCGCTCACCTCCTTTACGGTGTTCAGCGCACGGTCGTAGATGGCGGCATACACCTCCATGCGGCGGGCGTCAATCATCGGGCACAGCAAGGCGTTCTCGGGCAGCTCGTCCATGAGTAATACCGGTACGCTCAACACTTTCAGTGTGGGGAGCGCAATCAAGGGGATGTTGCGCCCGTAGCAGATGCCTTTGGCCATAGACGCACCTATGCGCAATCCGGTGTACGAGCCAGGGCCGCAGCTCACGGCCACTGCATCGATGGGTTTGGCATGGCTGTCGGCCATAGAGAGCACCTCATCGACGAATACACCCAAAGTAACCGCATGTTGCGGCCCCTCATGGTCTTCCTTTGAAAATAGCACTGCTCCGTCTTCGCTCAAAGCTACCGAGCAAACATCCGTTGCAGTCTCTATATGTAGTATGCAAGCCATATTAATGCAATATATAATAAATTAACTGCAAATATACATAAAAAAAACAATTCTATGAAGCCAAAGCGGGTTTACTTGCGCTTCTTTCTCTTTTTATGGGAGATTTCCTTCGATTTATTTTTAGATTTGAATATTATTGTGTTTCTTTGCACTTTGTTAGCGTGAATAAACTAAAAAAATAGAATAGCACTATGAATGGATTTTTGAAACATTTGGGAATCATCATCATTGTCATTGCTTCTGTAGTATTGATTTTAAGCCATTTGTTGGGATGGAACAATATCAATGCAGTGCAGTTCGGCTCGTTCGGTGCAATGATTGTAGGATTGGTATTGTATGTATGGCTCAATAAGAAATACGAGTAAATCCTACCTACCCGTTTGGCAATAAGAAAGGGGAGCGCTAATGCGTTCCCCTTTCTTGTTTGTAGCCTTTGACCGTTTACGCTTCCACTGCGGGAATGATGAGCTTATAGCCCTTACCGTGCACATTGATGATCTCCACGGATTCATCCTCTTTGAGGTGCTTGCGCAGTTTGGTGATGTACACATCCATGCTGCGTGCGTTGAAATAGTTGTCATCCACCCAGATGGTTTTGAGGGCAAACTCGCGTTGCAGGATCTCGTTGGCATGTGCGCACAACAGTGCCAGCAGCTCCGATTCCTTGGTGGTGAGCTTGGTTTGTTGTCCGTCGATACTCAGCAGCTGCTTCTGCGCGTCGAAGGAGAAGCGGCCCAGCTTGTATACGCTGCTCTCCTTGCTCTTCTTTCCGCGTACACGGCGCAAGATAGCCTCGATGCGGAAGGTGAGCTCCTCCATGCTGAAGGGCTTGGTGATATAGTCATCGGCGCCAATCTTGAATCCCTCGAGCACATCCTCCTTCAGTGTCTTGGCTGTGAGGAAGATGATGGGTATCTCGGTGTTGCTCTGGCGTATCTCCTGTGCCAAGGTGAAACCATCCTTCTTGGGCATCATCACATCAAATACGCACAGGTCATACTTGTTTTTCAAGAACGCCTTATATCCCTCTTCGCCATCGGGGTATAGCTCTGCAGCAAATCCTTTGGCATTCAAATACTCTCTTAACAGCATGCCAAGATTCTCATCATCTTCGCATAGCAAAATGTTCAATTTTTCACCCATAGCTTACTTACTATTTAATAAAGGTAATACAATAATAAACTTTGTTCCCACGCCATACTCACTCTCTGCCCGTATGCTTCCGTGATGGTCTTGGATGACTTTCTTTACATAGGCCAGTCCCAATCCGAATCCCTTCACATTGTGCAGGTTGCCTGTATGTACGCGGTAGAAACGGTCGAAGACGCGCTTCAGATTCTCTTTTTTGATGCCTATACCATTGTCTTGTATCGATAGGCAGAACTTATCGTGTTCGTTCCATGTATGTATGGTCAGTCGCAGTGCCTCGTCGTCCGACTTGTACTTTACGGCATTGTCCATGAGGTTGAATATCACATTGGTGATATGCATCTCGTCGGCATATATCATCGAGTTGTCGGCTTCCAGATGCGTGATGATGGTGCCACCGTTCTTCTCCACCTTCAGGGCGAAGGTGTTTACCACGCCGCTGATCAGTTCGCCCGCATCCAGTTCGCTCATCTTCATCGTAGCCTTCTGCTGGTCGAAGAGCGAGATCTGCAGCACCTTCTCCACTTGGAAACGCAGGCGCTTGGTTTCATCATTGATGATGCCCGTGATGTGCTGTAGCATCTGCGGCGACTTGGTTACCGCGGAGTCGTTCAGCATTTGCGCTGCCAGCGAGATGGTCGAGATAGGCGTCTTAAACTCGTGCGTCATATTGTTGATAAAGTCGTTTTTAAGCTCCGTAACCTTTTTCTGTCTGAATATAACACATATCGTGTAGATGAATGCTATACACAAAACAACCGTGAAAAATAGTGCCGGTATCATAAAACGAACTGAACTGTATATGTAATTGTTCATTGTGGGGAAGTGAATTTTCAGAATACCCATCTTGCTCGGTGGGTCATTGCTGAAAAGCACCTGCGAATAGCTGTGGCTATTTCCCGTTGTTTCATAATCTGTACAACGATATACCTCGCGCCCATCACTTGTCATTACGGTAAAGTGGTAGGGTATGTCGATGCCGTTGTGTAGCAGTTCTGCCTGCAGGTCGCGATCCAAGGCGTGGAAGTCTATGCGCTGCTCCAGCGGCAGAGAGCTGGCTGTGTACAGTATCTTGTATATCACTTCATCCATCAGTGCGCGCTGGTGTGCATAGCGGCTGCGCACGACCTCCTGTAGCGAGCGTGAGGTCTCGGGGATGTTCTTCTCCTGCTTGTGGCGTTGGGGGATGACGATGGTGCGCATCTCGAATGACGACACCTTGCCGTCGCTCTTGAAATCGAACTTTTGGGTTACAATCTCCTTCTTCTGCTGCGCTATCCGCTCTATGATCTCGTTCTTCGCCATGTCCTGCTCTAGGTAACGCATGGTCTCGTATACCTCCAGCTTGTGTGCAGCATTGTATAGGCTGCGCTTCACCGACTCGTCAAACTGCTCGTGGCGCATGCTCACGATCTCCTCGATGTACCTCACCTGCAGCGATAGCAGTACGAGGAACGAACAGCTCATTATCAATCCCAAAAAGGCAATAGTTGACTTCTTCATGACGCAAAAGTACATGGCGTGTCAAGAAAATCCTAATAAATTAACGATTATTATACCTCCTGATAAGTTTTATTAACAAAAACAAAAACTTAAATTGTAAAATTAACAACTAACCCGAAGCCTTTGTTCGTTGCCAGCCGGTAAAATGAGGTGCGATGAGGTATAATCAGTGGGTGCGCTTGGTGCAGCGGCTTACTCCTCTGCCGATGCGGGGGCGGGGTACCATACCTCCCAGCCAGCCGCCTCGTACCATGCGGTGGCGCGGAAGGCCTCGTTCAGCTTGGTGCGGGTAGAGGTGTTTTGGGGTACATAGCATGAGATGCCGCCATAGTTCTCCGTGTCGAGCTCCTCCATTCCGGTATATTCGGAGTACCATTGTGAGGTCGCTTTCTTGTGGGGGATGGCGCTATTGAATACGCTTGACCAGAGGCTGTAGTCTTCGATGTCGGTAATCAGGGCCTGCATGTAGCCGTTCATGTCATAGTATGCAGGGCGTGCGCTCGAGCTGCGCAGGTAGTAGCGCTGCACCCCTTGCGGATTGCCCGAGTTGTGTAGCATTACATATTTGCCGATCATCTCCTGCGTTACAGCGGCGAGCTCTTCCAGCTGGCTGCAGTCTACTACAGATAGGCATACTCCGTAGTGCTGCTCCTCATTGCCGTTGATGGGGATCTTTTCCTCGTTGTATTCGTTGTAGTATTCCTCTGCGATGCGGGTGGCGCTGCCTGTGGTGGCAAACATCGCCTTCATGATACGCTTGTAGGGTGCGCCGGGAGCGGGTATCTCGGCAGGTGAGCCCACGATGTAGTGGGTGGTGTGGCGCAACTCGTAGGCCACCTCCACCGATTGCATGAAGCAGGCGTCAAACAGGATGAACTCCGTCTTGGGGAAGGGCTTCAGGGCATGGGCAATGTCGGCGATATCCATCCAACTGCTCGACTGGTTGTCAAGGCATACGGCCCGCTGTGTGGGAGCCTTTGCGGGTATCCAGGCATCGCCGTGCGACCATATCACCAGGCCGTAGCTCTGCGAGGGGTAGTTGTCGGTAGTCCACTCCATCACCGTGCGCAGTGTCTGGGCATCGGCAGAGTTGTGCTCATCGGTGTACTGGTGTAGCGTCTTTAGGGTAGGGCGCCTGCCCTCATGCCGCTCTACGGTAAGGATACGCGGAAGGTCGGTGTCGTCGATATAGATTACGAGCCGGCTATGCGTGGGGATGTCGCCTGCGGCCTCTATCATCTCGTCGAGGTCCTTCTGTGCAAAGCTGGGGGTAGAGCCGTAGGTGTATGACAGGTTGTTGTCTGCCGCCATATATACGAGTACGGTGCGGTCGTAGGTAGGCTCCTCCTCATACCAATAACACGATGTCATACCCAAGAGTATAAACATCGTGCATAGATAGTATTTGAAGAATGAGTTCTTCGACCTCATGTCATCGTCAGCGTTTCTCGAATACAAAAGCGTTGGTACCCACCTGCTTGAGCGTTCTCCTTCTGTCAGACAAGATCTTCTTGCGTGTCTTCACGAAGCGCTTCTCCAGCTTCTTCTTGTTGTCCGAGTAGATGACCGCGCAGGTTTGGTTAATCTCGTTCAGCGTACCTTCGAGATACACCTTCAGCTGCATCGAGTATATTGAATAGTTCTGCAGTGCTCCGTTGGGGTGTATGATCACGCTGTCGAGGTGCTGCACTTGGGTGATGTAGGTTACCGAGTCGTTAAAGTTGGTAGCCACACCATACAGGTATACGCGTTTGGGCTCGTCTACCTTTACCTTCTCCTCCTTCTTGCTCTTCTCTTTGCGTGCATTGTCTTTCGGGGCGGCAAATGCCGACAGTTGCAGTACACCGAGCAGGCAGATGAGTGCTATTCTCCACTTGTTCATACGCGTGCGTATATTATTAATAGAGGTGCGCGGTGACGATATTATCCCAGATAGGTCTTCAGCAACTTGCTGCGTGAGTTCTGGCGCAGGCGGCGGATAGCCTTCTCCTTGATTTGGCGTACACGCTCGCGGGTGAGGCCAAACTTGTCGCCAATCTCCTCAAGAGTCATCTCCTGCATGCCGATGCCAAAGAACATCTGCAGTATCTCCTTCTCGCGGTCGGTGAGGGTAGAGAGTGCGCGGTCAATCTCCGTAGAGAGCGATTCGCTCACGAGTGAGCGGTCGGCCATAGGAGAGTCGTCGTTCACGAGCACATCGAGCAGGCTGTTGTCCTCGCCATCCACGAAGGGGGCGTCTACAGAGATATGACGGCCCGACACCTTCAGGGTATCGGCAATCTTGTCTACGGGTATGTCGAGCTCATCGGCCAGCTCCTCTGCAGAGGGGCGGCGCTCGTTCTCCTGCTCAAACTTTGAGAATGCCTTGCTGATCTTGTTGAGTGAGCCCACCTGGTTGAGCGGGAGGCGTACGATACGCGCCTGCTCAGCCAATGCCTGGAGGATAGATTGACGGATCCACCATACGGCATAACTGATGAACTTAAAACCACGAGTCTCGTCAAACTTCTCGGCAGCTTTGATAAGTCCGAGGTTACCCTCGTTGATCAAGTCGGGGAGGCTCAATCCCTGATTTTGGTATTGCTTGGCTACCGAAACCACGAAGCGCAAGTTGGCGCGGGTCAGTTTCTCCAAAGCCACGCGGTCGCCCTTGCGGATTCGCTGCGCCAGTTCTACTTCTTCTTCTACGGTAATGAGTTCCTCGCGGCCAATCTCCTGCAGGTATTTATCCAGCGAAGCACTTTCGCGGTTGGTGATACTCTTTGTAATTTTAAGCTGTCTCATCGGAGTATAATAATGCTATTTAAGTCAAAAAAACAAATTACGCGCGAAGTTACTACAATTCGGGGGAACAAACAAATTTAAACGGCTGAAAGTTTGTTAAAGTTCAAATTAGTGGTCGTTTTTGCGATGGAATGTAAAAATTTGCTATATCTTTGCAAATTGTAAATACAAGCAAAACTCATAACTCACAACTCATAACTCTAAAAAATGTACAGAACGAATACTTGTGGAGAGCTCCGCATCTCCAATGTAGGACAAAAGGTCACTTTGGCTGGTTGGGTGCAGCGTACCCGTAAGATGGGTGGTATGACCTTCGTAGACCTGCGCGACCGCTACGGCCTCACCCAGTTGGTCTTTGACGAAAACCACGATGCTGCCCTCACCGAGCAGGCCAACAAGCTCGGCCGCGAATATGTGATTCAGATCACCGGTACCGTGAGCGAGCGCTCAAGCAAGAACAATAAGATTGAGACAGGCGATATCGAGATCATCGTTGACGCGATGACCGTGCTCAACGCATCGCAGACACCTCCCTTCACCATTGAGGACAATACCGACGGTGGCGACGACATCCGCATGAAGTACCGCTACCTCGACCTGCGCCGCAATGCCGTGCGCCGCAACCTTGAGCTCCGCCACAAGATGGCCTTCGAGGTGCGCCGTTACCTCGACGAGCGCGGCTTCCTTGAGGTAGAGACACCTATCCTCATCGGTTCTACCCCTGAGGGTGCACGCGACTTCGTGGTGCCTTCACGCATGAACCCCGGTCAGTTCTACGCCCTTCCCCAGAGCCCGCAGCTCTTCAAGCAGATCTTGATGGTATCAGGTTTCGACCGCTACTTCCAGATCGTGAAGTGCTTCCGCGATGAGGACCTCCGTGCCGACCGCCAGCCCGAGTTCACACAGATCGACTGCGAGATGTCATTCGTAGAGCAGGAAGATGTGATCTCACTCTTCGAGGACATGTCAAAGCACCTGTTCCGTTCTATCCTCGGCATCGAGATGACCGAGCAGTTCCCCCGCATGACCTGGCACGATGCCATGAAATATTACGGTAGCGACAAGCCCGACCTACGTTTCGATATGCGTTTCGTAGAGCTCATGG
>JAFYMV010000054.1 GCA_017548225.1 Bacteroidaceae bacterium
GCAACGCGGTATGATAGCGTTGCTTGCGACGAAGAAAACTTTAGTTTTCCCGAGGAGTGCTGCTTGCAGCCTTTAAGGTTTATCTCCCTAGAGGAGTGCGAGCCCCAAGGCGAGTTAGTGATGTATGAATTCGTGTCCATTGCCTTCAGCCCCTACGGGCGGCGACCTAAAGGTTCGTGTCCATTTGTGTCCATTTGTGGTTAAAAATAAAATTTCGTGTGTTTTGCGTATTTCGTGTGAGACTTAAAAGTTTTCACCCGGAGGCAGCAAGTTTTGTGCGAGATAAAATGTGTCATGTGTGTAATTTTCAATGCAAAAGTTCTACCTTTGCAGTAAAAGAGTATAAAGCCAACATTATGTTAGTCATATTATCGATGCTTTGGGGCAGTGCCGTTATGGGTTACCTGCTACGACGCTGGCCACAGGCGTGGGTGAGCCATGTGCTCACCATAGCCATATGGGTCATGCTCTTCAGCATTGGTGTCGAGGTGGGCGGCAACGAGCTGCTCGTATCCTCGCTTGGCCGATTGGGAGCCGAAGCATTGCTCATCACCCTGCTCACCACGCTATGCTGTAGTGCAGGTGCCCTACTCTTGTGGCAACGCCTTAAGCCTCGTGAGGGGCAGACACCCCCACCCGCTCATCCCCGCACAGGACACCATTGGCGCACCATGTGGACAAGCATGCGCGATAGTATCATCATCTTCGCCTGCTTTGCCTGCGGATGCCTGTTAGGGTATCTCGGTGCCGATGCCTACCTCCCTGCGAAGACCTCCTACTATAGCTTGTGCGTGTTGTTGCTCTGTGTGGGCTTCGGCATAGGACAGAGCGAGGACATACGCCGCAACCTCCGCCACATAGATCGTGTACTCGTGCTCACCCCCCTCGTCACCATCCTCTTCACTTGGGTGGGTGCCCTGCTCATGGCTTTGATAGTGCGACACCGTAGCGTGGCCGACTGGCTCGCCGTGAGCTCCGGCTTCGGCTACTACTCCCTCTCGAGCATGCTCATCACCGAGATGCGCCATGTAGAGCTGGGCACGCTAGCGCTGATGTACAATGTATTGCGCGAGCTCACCACCCTACTCTTTGCCCCGTTGCTCCTGCGCCTGTTTGGCCCGTTGGCCCCCATCAGCCTTGGCGGAGCCACCACTGCCGACACCACACTCCCCATCATCACCCGCACCTGCGGCCCCCAGTTCGTCGCCATCGCCATCGTCCACGGCCTCTTGGTCGACTTCAGCGTCCCCCTACTGGTAACACTCTTCTGCGCGGTGTGACTTTTAGGAGTGCTGACAATATCGAAGTTGCGCGAAAGCAAAGGATGCTTTTAGCTAGCTGGTTTATGGGCAAAAAAATCCCCCGTTAAAGGACGAGGGAACCTAATGTTTTCACAACGGAATAATCCTTATTGTGAATTGCTTCAAATTAGTTGGTGCAAATGTAGCAATATTTTTCTGAAACATGCAAGCCGCGAGCCAAATATTTTTGAAAAACATTTCTCACAAGCCTTGTGATACGAAATAAGTAAAAAAATCTTGCCTTTCTCATCTATCCTTCATACATTTGTATCATTAAGTGAAAACGATATGCTATGAAGAAGATTTTAGGACTTGACTTAGGTGTAAGCAGCATAGGTTGGGCTTTAGTAAACGAAGCGGAGAATAATGACGAAAAGTCATCTATCATAAGATTGGGCGTGAGAGTAAATCCGCTCACAGTGGACGAATTGCAAAACTATGAGAAGGGTAAGAGCATTACCACTAATGCAGATCGCACTCTCAAGCGCAGCATGCGCCGCAATCTCCAGCGTTACAAGTTGCGCCGCCAGGAGTTAATAAATGTACTTATAGAATCAGGCTTCATCTCTAACGACACCATACTTTCAGAGCATGGCAACCGCACCACTTTTGCGACTTACCGTCTTCGTGCCAAAGCCGCTACTGAAGAGGTTTCATTAGAAGAGTTTGCCCGCATATTATTGATGATAAACAAGAAGCGCGGTTATAAGAGCAGTCGCAAGGCCAAAGGTGGCGAGGATGGCTCACTCATTGACGGCATGGAGGTAGCCAAGCGTCTCTACGATGAAGACATCACTCCTGCCCAACTCTGCTTGCAACTCCTCGATGCAGGCAAAAAGAAGATGCCCGACTTCTATCGCTCCGACTTGCAGAGCGAACTTGACCGTATATGGGATTTCCAGCACCAGTTCTATCCTACAGCTCTCACCGATGAAGCTAAGGAAGAAATTCGTGGCAAGAATCGTTCTCAGACATGGGTAATATTGGCCAAGCACTTTGTTTGGGACGAAGAAGCCTCTGTTTGGGACGAGAACGAGGCTATTACAAAATTCAATATAACGGAGAAGAAGTTGGTAGGTTTCAAGCGCACCACCAAAGGACTCGATCTCAAGCGAGAGAACTACGAGTGGCGAGTACAGGCGCTTACCGAGCAGATGGACCTTGAGCGTCTTGCTATCGTACTGCAAGAGATCAATGGTGAGATCAGTTCATCCAGCGGCTATCTCGGAGCTATCAGTGACCGTAGCAAACACCTCTTCTTCAATAAGCAAACCGTAGGTCAGTACTTGATGGCATCGCTAGATAAAGACCCACACACGAGCCTTACCAACACCGTATTCTACAGACAAGACTACCTTGACGAGTTTGAACGCCTATGGGAGACACAAGCCCAGTATCATCCCGAGCTGACCGACATGCTCAAGCATACGATACGCGACATCATCATCTTCTATCAGCGGCGATTGAAGAGCCAGAAGTCGCTGATAAACTATTGCGAATTTGAGAGTACAGAGCGCGAGATAGTCATTGACGGCAAGACCAAGACCATCACTACAGGCAGTCGTGTGATACCTCGTTCATCTCCCCTATTCCAAGAGTTTAAGGTGTGGCAGACACTCAACAACCTTGTGGTAACAGACAATACCACCTATAGCAAGTATTCACTTGGCGAGGAAGAAAAGGTGTTGCTTGCCGAAGAACTTTCTTTGCGAAAGAAGATGACGGACAAAGAGATTCTAAAGCTCCTCTACGACAAACCCTCAACACTTTCTCTCAACTACAACGAGGTAGAGGGCGACATCACCACTGCCGCCTTCTATCAAGCCTTCAGCCAGTTGCTCGAGCAGTCAGGTCACGAAGCTTTGGATTTCAAGCAATCAGCAAAGGCATTGAAGGCACAGGTATACGATGTGTTTGATTCGTTGGGATGGAATACCGATATACTCTCGTTTGATTCTTCCCAACCATTGGATTCTCAGCCCTACTATAAGTTGTGGCATTTGCTTTACTCCTTCGAGGGTGACAATACGGTTACCGGTGATGGCAATCTCAAGGAGAAGGTGTCAGCGCTGATGCACTTTGACAAGGAGTATGCTCCGTGCCTCACCTCACTGACCTTTGTTGAAGACTATGGCAGTCTCAGTGCCAAGGCTATAGGCAAGATACTCCCCTACCTCAAAGCGGGTAACGGCTACGATGTGGCTTGCATGTATGCAGGTTACAGACACTCCGCATCTTCGCTCACCAAAGAGGAGATAGAAGCCAAAGAGCTTAAAGACAAGTTGGAGGTACTGCCCAAGAACTCCTTGCGTAGCCCTGTGGTAGAGAAAATCCTCAACCAGATGGTCAATGTCATCAATGAGCTCATCGACACCTATGGCCGACCCGATGAGGTGCGTATAGAGTTGGCTCGCGAGCTCAAGAAGAATGCCAAGCAACGCGAAGAACTCACCAAATCTTTGGCATTAGCCACTAAGGAGCAAGAAGAGATACGCCACCTGCTACAGACAGAGTTTGGCATAGCTCATGTAACCCGCAACGATATTATTCGCTATCGTCTATATGATGAGTTGAAGGACAACGGGTACAAGACCCTGTACTCTGACACCTATATTCCTCGCGAGAAACTTTTCAGCAAGGAGTTTGATATCGAGCATGTCATTCCTCAGGCACTCTGCTTTGACGACTCGTTCTCAAACAAGACCCTTGAGGTACGCAGCGTCAATATCAAGAAAGGCAAGAAGACCGCTTATGACTTTGTATTGGATGAGTATGGCGAAGAGGGACTCGAGAGATATCGCAACACTTGCGAAAAACTATTCAAGGACAAGCGAGCCAAACTTCGCAAGCTACTGATGGCCGGCACCGATATCCCCAGCGATTTCCTTGCCCGTGACCTTAGCCTCACGCAGTACATCACCAAGAAAGCGTTCGCCATGTTGGGTGACATCTCGCGTCGTGTGGTTGCCACCACAGGATCCATCACTGACGCATTGCGCAACGATTGGCAGCTTGTCGATATCATGAAAGAGCTCAACTGGGACAAGTACAAGGCACTTGGTCGTGTAGAGTATCACGAAGATCGTGATGGCCGTCAGATAGGCCGCATCACCGAATGGACCAAACGCAATGACCACCGTCATCACGCGATGGACGCCCTTACCGTAGCATTTACCAAGGATGCCTTTGTACAATACTACAATAATAAGAACGCCAGCGATACCCCCGATTCCAATGAGTATGCCATCAAGCAGAGGTACTTCCGTGAGGGGCGCGCCATTGCTCCCATGCCATTGGGCGAGTTGCGTAGCGAGGCTAAGCGCCATCTGCAAGATGTGTTAGTATCTATCAAGGCCAAGAACAAGGTGGTCACAACGAATGTCAATAAGATTCCCGGCAAAAAGCGCGGCACACTTAAAGTTGCTCAGCAGACACCACGCGGACAACTCCACTTGGAAACCATCTATGGCAGCCATCAGGAGTATGTAACCAAGGAGGAGAAGATAGGAGCATCCTTTACCGAAGAGAAGATAATGACCGTATGCCGCAAGGTATATCGCGAAGCCCTGCTCGCTCGTTTGCAACAATATGGCGGCGATGCTAAGAAAGCCTTTACGGGCAAGAACTCACCCGAGAAATCTCCTATTTGGATCGACCAAGCACGAGGCATTGCCGTGCCACTCAAGGTGAAGAC
The DNA here is from genome assembly GCA_017548225.1 of Bacteroidaceae bacterium. GTDB lineage: Bacteria > Bacteroidota > Bacteroidia > Bacteroidales > Bacteroidaceae > UBA1189. The sequence goes on from JAFYMV010000054.1 coordinate 4,996, forward strand.
CGTCACGCAAGAGGTGCGCTACACCATACGCAAGCCTATCGATGAGAACTTGAGCGTAGACAAAGTGGTCGATGTGCGCATACGCCAGATACTACAACAACGCATCGAAGAGTATGGTAGTGCCAAGAAAGCTTTCGCCAACCTCGACGACAATCCTATCTGGCTGAATAAAGAGAAAGGCATCAAGCTCAAGCGTGTCACCATCTACGGCATCAGCAACGCCCAAGCCTTGCATGAGAAACGCGACAAGGACGGCCGCCTCCTGCTCGATGCTAAAGGCAATCCCATACTGGTGGACTTTGTCAACACAGGCAACAATCACCATGTAGCCATCTATCGTAAACCCGTATTGGACAAGCAGGGGCTCGCGAAGCTCGATGAACATGGTGAGGTCATGTACGAGCTAGAAGAGAATATTGTATCATTCTATGAGGCCGTAGCACGAGCAAACGAAGGCCTACCTATCATTGACAAGAGCTACAAGCACGACGAAGGCTGGCAGTTCCTCTTTACAATGAAGCAAAACGAATACTTTGTGTTCCCCAACGAGCAGACAGGATTTAATCCGAAGGATATCGATTTGCTCGATCCCGAGAATTATGCCCTAATCAGCCCTAATTTGTTTAGGGTGCAAAAGTTCTCTTATAAGAACTATGTCTTTAGACATCATTTGGAAACCTCTATTGTTGATACCTCTACAGAAATGAAGGGTATAACTTGGAGGGATTTTAGAAGTTCTAAAGGTTTAGATTATATCGTTAAAGTCCGAGTCAATCATATAGGCCAAATCGTTTCAGTTGGGGAATATTGATTCAAGCAAAAGTGGTTGTTGCTATGTGCAGCAACCACTTTGTTTTTATTTGCATGTATAAACTTTTAAAGCATATCGCCATGATTAAGAAAACACTCTATTTCGGAAATCCAGCCTACCTTTCACTACGAAACAATCAGTTGGTCATTAAACTACCCGAGGTAGAGCGTTGCGATGCGCTACCCGAGTCGTTCAAGAAGCAGGCTGAAGTGACCAAGCCCATCGAAGACATCGGTGTGGTGGTGCTCGATCATAGGCAGATTACCATCACCTCAGGACTAATGGAAGCCCTGCTCGAGAACAACTGTGCTCTCATCACCTGCGATAGCCACAGCATGCCCACAGGCCTCATGCTACCCCTCTATGGCAATACCACACAGAACGAACGATTCCGTCATCAGCTCGATGCTTCCGTCCCCCTCAAGAAACAGTTATGGCAACAAACAATCCAATGCAAAATCAACAATCAAGCATCGGTGCTTCACGATCTGCGGGGCGAAGAGGTGCGTTGTATGCGTGTATGGGCGCGAGATGTGCGTAGTGGCGATGCAGAAAATATGGAAGGCCGAGCCGCCGCCTACTATTGGAAATACCTCTTTGGCCAACATATTGACGGCTTCACGAGAGACCGTGATGGGGTGCCGCCCAACAACCTGCTCAATTATGGCTACGCCATCCTACGGGCCGTGATAGCCCGCGCGCTCGTTACTAGCGGCCTACTCCCTACCCTCGGCATACACCACCACAATCGCTACAATGCCTACTGCTTGGCCGATGACATCATGGAGCCCTACCGTCCTTATGTGGACGAGCTCGTTTACAAATTGATTAAGAACAAGGGATTGCCTACTGATGGGCTTACTCGCGAGTGGAAAGCCGACCTTCTTGCCATCCCCACTCTCGATGTCATCATTTCAGGCAAGCGAAGCCCGCTTATGGTAGCAGCTGGGCAAACCACTGCCTCACTCTACAAATGCTTTAGTGGCGAACTACGCAAGATAGCCTATCCCGAGAGATAAAACCTCATGTCAGTATGGAACGCTTCAGTGAATATCGTGTTATGTGGGTGCTTGTATTATTTGATTTACCTACCGAGACCAAGCGTGACCGTAAGGCCTATACCGAGTTTCGCAAGAAACTCCAGCGCGATGGTTTCACCATGTTTCAATTCTCCACCTATATCCGC
>JAFYMV010000009.1 GCA_017548225.1 Bacteroidaceae bacterium
ACTACAACATCAATATGAACTCATCCAATATGACTATCGACAACTTGCGTGTATACAATTCACGCGTGCTGAACGATGACGACATAGAGTTTCTATACGACACCGAACATTTATAAAACCGAAACGAAATTAACACGACAATCAATATGAAGAAGATTTTCTATGTTTTCCCCCTTCTTGCAGCCCTTTTCTTTACGGGTTGCGAAGTAGAGCTTCCCAATCTCATGGGTGGCATTTATGGTATTGTGAGTGACAGCCAAACAGGCGAGCCCATCAGCAATGCCCAAGTGATGCTCTCACCAGGCAATCGTACCACGGTGACAGGCTATGATGGTCACTTTGAGTTCAAGGATCTCGAGCCCATGCAGTACAAACTGCAGGTATCAGCCAATGGCTACAACACCAACAGCAAGCAGATTACCGTAATGGCCGGCTATCAGGTTTCAGGCGATATGATCTTGACCACCACAGAAAAAGAGTCCAGCGCACAGTTGTCAAACGACAATTTCAACTTCGGTTCTACCATTACCGAGCAGGTGCTCACCATCAAGAACACCGGCAATAACGGTACCATCAGTTGGGAAATCACCGGAGTCGATGTCGCTTGGCTTAAGGTAAGCCCTTTGAGCGGCACTATTGCCGAAGGTAAGGAGGTAGCGGTAAAGCTCGTTGTAGACCACAACAAGCTCGCCACTGACGAGGCCTCTACCACCTTCATGGTCAATGCAGCCGAGGGCTCGCAGTCGGTACGCGTGAGCATCAACAAGCCCACCGTGACAGGTATCAAGGGTATCGTAAAGGACGCGTTGGATGGCCACCTCATCCAGAACTGTTCAGTACGCCTCACCCCCACCAACGCATTGCAAACCACAGACGAGAACGGTAACTTCAAGTTCACCGCATTAGGAGCCGGTGAGTACACCCTCACCTTCGAGAAGGTAGGCTACCCCACCAAGAGCGAGACCGTAGTCATCTCTACCGGCGAGGTAAAGGACATCGTTGTACTGATGAAGCCCTCTACCCCCTTCTCATCAACCAGAGAGACACTTGACTTTGGCAATACAGAGACCACCATGACCTTTGAGCTCATCAACGCTAGCGACGGTATGTACTCTTTCACCACCAGCAATGTTCCTTCATGGCTCAACCTCAGCCACACTTCGGGCACCTTGCAGATGTCGTCACAGTTGACCATTACCGCCACCTTGGACAGGAATAAGGTAAACTACGGTAGCTATTCACAGGACATACGCATCAACTACTCAGGTCGTGCACAGGGAGAGATTGTGCTTACCGTCAAGTTTGTAAAAACCGAGACGGTCAGCAATGCCACCAAGTGGGACGGCACCATCGCCAAGTCATTCGCAGGCGGTAGCGGCACCAAAGGCGACCCCTACATTATCAAGAATGGTGGTCAGCTGATGCTGATGAAGAACTACACCAGCAGCTACTTTGAGATAAAGAGTGACATTGACCTCAACAACAAAAACTGGTTGCCCATTGATAATTTCTCGGGAACATTAAAGGGTAATAATCACACCATCTATAACCTCCGTATAGAGCGCGACGAGTGCGAGTATCGCGGATTGATAGGTAAACTAAATGGAGGTAGCATCAGCAATCTTACCATACGCGGTGTCAAGATTTACGGAGACTATAGCGGCACCTTTGTTGGCTACATGTATGGCGGACAGATTACCAACTGCCATGTGATACTCGAAAATGACTCCGAGTTGAAGAGTGGAGATTATATTGGTGGTATAGCAGGATACAGCGATTATTGGGGGGGTGAAAACTATATCATCAATTGTAGCGTTAAGTCAGCCGTACAGGATGACAAATACCGAATCAATGGTACCCAGTGTGTAGGTGGCATCATTGGAGACTGTAGCGCTACAACAATCGAATCATGCCAGGTAGTATGCAATGTCATTGGTGAGCAATGTGTTGGCGGTATTATAGGTTGTTTATACAGGAATTCAAGTGCTACAAACAGCCTGTACCAAGGTAATATCAGTGGTAGTAAGGATGTAGGAGGAATCTGTGGAGACTCCAATAGCACCAACTTTGTAATAGGCTGTAAGACTGTAGCTAATATTGAATGCGATGGCAACTATGTTGGTGGTATTGCAGGCGGAGGTAATGTCATTGCATGCTATGCAGAGGGCACTATCACCTGCAACAACTCTTCTGCAAGCGATGTAAGCGGCATTACAAATGACGGTGCCACCCTTTCCTATTCGGCAATGCAGTGCACCCATGCCAAGTTCTGTCCTACAAGTAGCTATAGTTATGGTATAGAGTATAGTTACTCTATCTACGGCGATGAGACCAATGTTGCAGGAGCGTTCGATGATTCATACTCTGAGTATCTTGAATACTGGAACACCTCTAACTGCTGGACCTGGAAGGGCACTATCAACGGCGAGAGCAAGCAGATCAAGTTCCCTCGCTTGGCTTGGGAGTAATCATTCAAAAAACCTCAATACACATACAGACTCTAAAACGATATGACAAAAAAGCTATTCTACCTATTATCTCTCATCTCAGTGCTGTTCATGACAAGCTGCATTGAAGATAGAACGAACTTCATCTACGGCAATGTAGTAGACAAGGCAACTGAGGCCCCACTCGAAGGTTGTCAAGTAGTCCTACGCGCTGCACAGGGCGGGTTCCAGTCCGTACAACAGACCGGTGCTGACGGGAGCTGGGGCTTCGAAGTAGAACTGGGCAGCTATACGCTTACTTTCATGAAAGCGGGTTATGAGGAGATCGAGGAATCTGACATAGCGATTGAGTACGAGCACACCCTCGTAAAGGCTATTGTCTATCTGAGCGCAACAGATTCAGGAACAGATTCAGAGATTCAGATAGAATGGGATGAAAGTGGAGACGAAGAGTCAGACGCCACCAGCGGTTTTGCCGGTGGCAACGGTAGCAAGGGCAGCCCCTACCTCATCAAGAATAGCAAACAGCTGCGCCTGATTGATGGATACAGCAACAATGATGTTTACTTTAAACTTGTCAGTGACATCGACCTGAACAACAAGAA
>JAFYMV010000055.1 GCA_017548225.1 Bacteroidaceae bacterium
CAAGCAGCTCGATGCCCTCACCGACTATGTGAAGCGTCCTCAGATTGGCGCCAAGGGTCTGGTATATGCTCGTGTTGAGGCTGATGGTACAGTGAAGTCAAGCGTCGACAAGTTCTATACCCAGGAGGTATTGCAGCAGTTGAAGGCAGCGATGAACGCCGAGCCTGGCGACCTCATCCTCATCCTCTCGGGCGACGACACCATGAAGACCCGCAAGCAGCTCTGCGAGCTCCGTCTCGAGGTGGCTGAGCAGCTCGGCCTGCGCGACAAGAACAAGTTCGCCTGCCTCTGGGTGGTTGACTTCCCCATGTTCGAGTGGAGCGAAGAGGAGCAGCGTCTCATGGCTATGCACCATCCCTTCACCTCACCCAAGCCTGAAGATATCGACCTCCTCTATACCAATCCCGCTGCCGTGCGTGCCAATGCTTACGATATGGTCATCAACGGTGTTGAGGTGGGCGGTGGCTCTATCCGTATCCACGACAACGAGTTGCAGAAGAAGGCCTTCGAGATCCTCGGCTTCTCTGAGGAGCGTGCCCAGTCACAGTTTGGCTACCTGCTCAGCGCGTTCAAGTACGGTGCTCCCCCTCATGGTGGTTTGGCCTACGGTCTCGACCGCTTCGTGAGCCTCTTCGCAGGTCTCGACAGCATCCGCGACTGCATTGCCTTCCCCAAGAACAACTCAGGCCGCGATGTCATGATCGATGCTCCCGCACCCCTTGAGCAAGCCCAGCTCGACGAGCTCAACATCCTCGTTGACTTGAAGGAGAAGTAAGATTGTTTGAGAAATAATAAATGATGAGAAGTGAGCGAATTCCGTTCACTTCTCTTTTTTTGTTTTTAGGAGTCAAGGAGTACAGCGTGTAGGAGTTGCCTCTTGGCCCCTACAGGCGGCGACCTAAAGGTTCGTGTTCATTTGTGTCAATTTGTGGTTAAAAATGAAATTTCGTGTGTTTGAGCGTATTTCGTGTGAGCCTTAAAAGTTCTCATTCATCGCGGTTATTTTTTTGTCAACGGTCAACAGTCAAGGTTTGTGCCAGCGCCGACGATATCATAACGATTGGCGTTTTCGTTTTCGTTGCAAAAGTAATGCTTTTGCCCGACGCTTTTCGACTTGATGCAAAAGACTGCAAGAGACTTTGCGTAAGCGGTTTTAACTCAGTGTGATAAATATTTGTTGCAGGTGCGAAATTTGGTTGTTGCAGGCACGAAAAGAGTTAGGAGTTGGCTTCGCGATGTCGCCTTTTGCTTCACTCTTACTCTCTCTTCATTCTCCCCCTTCACACTCTACCGCTTACGATTACGCTTACACCACTTGCACACACCTCGGAGGCTGGGAAGGGTAAAAGAATATAGTAATAAAATACTCTTAGATATAATAGGATATACGAAGTATATCTCTATTATAACTAAGTCATAATAATAGGGGCAAACGAGGGTAGGGGATTACACTTTTTGTAAGCGTAATCGTAAGCGCTTTGTCGGGATATAAGACAAATTATGTAAACCTAATTATAGGAATAAACACAAAAACTGACAACCTAAATTAGGAAACTACATGCCTCGATTTTGTCTTTAAGGATTTCGATATTTTCATTCGCTCGACTAACGGCAGAGGAATAGTGTAGAGAAGAAAGGTGTTGCTGTAGCTCTTGCTCGAATCAAAGAAAACTCGTACCTTTACCAGGCAAATGGAATGATATCTTAAAAGCAAGATAGATACGACGATGGAATCAATGTCTCTATATGAACTGGGGCGGCTTATACGCTTGACGCTGCGCGAGGGACTCCCTGATGCCTATTGGGTGCAGGCCGAACTGAGCGAGGTGCGCGAGGGGTATAACGGCCACTGCTACATCGAGCTGGTGCAGAAGGCGGAGCGGGGCAATGCCTTGCTGGCCAAGGCACGCGGCACCATATGGGCCAATGTGTATAAGATGCTGAAACCTTACTTTGAGCATGCTACGGGGCAGCCCTTCACAGCGGGCATCAAGGTGCTGCTACAGGTGAGCGTGGAGTATCACGAGCAGTATGGCCTGTCGCTCACGGTGCACGACATAGACCCGACCTACACGCTGGGCGACATGGCGCGCCGACGCAAGGAGATACTGCAACAACTGGAGGAGGAGGGCGTGTTGACGCTCAACAAGGAGCTGCCCATGCCATTGCTGCCGCAACGCATAGCAGTGATATCGGCTGCTGGGGCAGCGGGGTATGGCGACTTTTGCGACCAGCTGGTGGGCAACCCGTACGGCTTTGCCTTCTACCCGAAGCTGTTCCCTGCGGTGATGCAGGGCGACAGGGTGGAGGAGACCATCATCGCTGCACTGGATAGGATTGCCGAGCAGGAGGATCGGTGGGATGTGGTGGTCATCATCCGTGGCGGAGGTGCTACGAGTGACCTCTCGGGATTTGATACCTATGACCTGGCGGCCAACTGTGCGCAGTTTCCCCTGCCCATCATCACGGGCATAGGGCACGAGCGCGACGATACGGTGCTCGACATGGTGGCCCACACGCGCGTGAAGACGCCTACGGCAGCTGCCGAATACCTCATCGCCCGTCTGATCGATGCGGCCACTACGCTTGACGAACTGACAAGCGGATTGGCGGCGGGCATAACGGACCGCATGCATCGTGAGGAGAAGCGCGTGGAGCAGATAGCCCAGCGCCTGCCTGCCCTCTTTGCCTTGGTGCATACGAATGGCCTTCATCGCATAGAGCAGTTGGATATGCGTATGCGCACGGCTCTACAGCATACCTTGCTGGCGCAGACGCATCGCCTGCAGCTCATAGAGAAGGTGGTGGAAGGGGCTTCGCCCATGCAGATATTGCAGCGCGGATACTCTATCACCCGATGCGAGGGTAGGGTAGTACGCGACGCCGCCCATCTGCCCGAAGGAAGCGTGCTGACTACAACACTAGCCGACGGCGAAATAAAAAGCATGATAATTGCCGGATGACAATTATCATGCTTTGGATTCTTAGCTCTTGGCTATTGGCTCTTAGCTATTGGCTGTCTACTCCTCCAACATTGCCTTGATCTCCTCGTCTGTCTTGTGGAGCTTGTCGCGGCATTGCTTGATGAGCTGCTGTGCTACTTTGAGGCGCTCGGTGAGCTGGTCGATGTCCAACTCGTTCTTCTCAATTTGTGAGACGATGTTCTCCAGCTCCTTAATAGCTTCTTCGTATTTCATGTCGATAAATTCTGAATGTTTATAAATGTTGAATTCCTAATAGTGAATTTTGCCAATAGCCAACAGCTAATAGCTAATATCCTCTGCTCCCGAATATCATCGAGCCGATGCGTACGATGGTACTGCCCTCTTCGATGGCGATGGGGTAGTCGTCGGTCATGCCTTCGGAGAGTTGGCAGAAGGCATCGGAGTCGGCAAAGTGGGTGCTCTTGAGTTCGTCGAAGAACTGCTTCATCTGACG
>JAFYMV010000010.1 GCA_017548225.1 Bacteroidaceae bacterium
ACGCCCGAAATGATGCTGAAATTATTGATTTCGTCATGCAGATTGCTGGGATAACCACCAGCAAACTGTATGCAGCCTAAATCATCAAGTCCTTGCAGATAATTAAAATCTGCATAGAGATGGTCGCGGAAACGATAGTAATCCTCTGCCTTGTGGCCGACGAATCTATCCTTAATCCAGTCATAATTGACATCGCGCCATACAACGGGAACCTGACTCATGTTTATGATCTTCAAGAAACCCTCTTCTTCACCCGTAGGTTTGGGCAAACAGAAAGTGGTTTCTACATCGCCCTGAAGGCTTAATCCCTTCGTGATACCATAACTGGCAACAGCGAGACCTCCATATATCTTAGGAGGAAACTCCCAACCGAACATTAATACTTTCATACTTGCGTTCCTCCTATTCGTTAAATGTCATATTCTTGTAATACATCCAAAATGCGCAAGATTTCAGCTACATTCATGGCGAAGGCCACGGCACCGCGCCCTGTGAATGGGGGGTTACCATCATACAGTTCGGGGATAGATCCGATACAGTGGGTGGTCATCTCCTCCTCGAAGCCGATGAGCTGACGCTCTACAAATGACAAACCGCTCATCTTATGAATGCGCAGGTATGCCTCCATATAGAAGCCACCAAGCCAAGGCCATGCGGTACCTTGGTGATAAGCATAGTCGCGCTCAACCTGCGGACCCACATAGTTAGGGTTGTAACCCGTGCTCTTGGGACTGAGTGAGCGGAGACCCTTCGGTGTGAGGAGCTCCTTTGTTACGATATCAAGCACACACTTCTGCTGCTTGCGGTCAAGCGGAGAATAATCGAGAGCAACGGCAAAAATCATGTTGGGGCGTACGCTCCAATCGGGAGTGTCGCCATCTACAAAGTCGAACAACCAACCATACTCATTGAGGAACTTGCCAACGAATGAAAGCTGGCAGCGCTGTGCGAGGTCATTCAAGGTCTCTGACATATCTTCATTGCCACCTACATGGTTAAGCTCTGCCACGAAACGCAGGGCGTTGTACCAGAGAGCATTGATCTCCACTACATAACCAGTACGAGCAACTACGGGACGGCCATTGGCCACGGAGTTCATCCAAGTTACTGCCTTATCGCGTCCATTGGTGTAGAGCAACGCATTGTCGTGGAGGAAGAGATTGTCGTGCTTTCCACGACGGATATATTCGATGATGTCCTGCAATAGTTTGCCATATTCATCCCAGCACTGCTTGAGTGAGGTCTTCTTGGCATATTGTTGTAAGGTCCATACAGCCCACAGCAACACATCGGGGTGCTCCATCTCATATATCTTACACTCGCTAGGGCGCTCGTTGATGAAATCATTAATGGCCTCGGCTGCTGTCTTCATAGCCGATTTGAACTCATTCATCTCACCAGTAGCCAATGTCAAGCCGGGAAGTGACACAAACATATCACGGGCACGACACTTAAACCAAGGATAACCGGCCAAAATATAATGACGGTCGCCCTGAAGATTATGGAACTGGTGGCCAGCGATAACCATGCTATTTTTAAAGGTATCGCGTGGAGGACGAATCTCATACTCGTGCTCAAACATCTGCTTCAGTTTACGCGATGAAGCTTCAGAGATACCAGCCGAGAAGATGATAGTCTCACCCTTCTTGATGGGAACCTCGAAGTATCCAGGCACATAGAGGTCCTCATTGAAATGGTAGCCACGCTCCTGCTCCTTCGGATACTCCATACCACGATACCAGTCGGGGTTGTATACAAACTCGCTCTTCTTATTGGTCTGCATGAACAATTCGGGATAGCCCGGATACATGCAAGTCTTGATACCATTGTCTACCTCCTGATAGCTCTTGTTCACCTGCCAGTTCTCATGAGTAAACTGACGCACACTGCGGAACGCCATGAAGGGGCGTAAACGCAAAGTGGTGGGAGAGTGAGCATCAAGCAAGGTATAACGGATAAGGATACGATTCTCGTGATGTACGAAAGCCTTTTCCTTCTTCAGGATGACGCCACCAACGCGATAGATGGTCGTCGGCACGCGCTCCCATTGAAACTCTCGGATATACTTATGCCCCTGCGGACTGAAGCTATTACCCGAATACTTGTGTACGCCCAGATTAAACTCGGCGCCGTGCTGAATCACAGTCTCATCGAGAGTAGAAAGCAACACATGATTTTCATCATCCATCTCAGGGAGAGGAATAACAAGCAGTCCATGGTACTTTCTCGTATTGCAATCAATAATGGTAGAGCAGCTATATGCGCCCGACCTATTGGTACGCAATATCTCGCGAGGGAGCGACTCTTCTAAGTTCGTCATTAACGTCTTGTCGAATCTTAAATATCCCATAGCTTAGATTATTAATAGTGTTTTTAGTATTTATATAAATTGCCCAAAAGTAATGAAAATTATTTGTATTCTCCCAAAAGTTTTTACATATTTTTGCAAAAAGGGACTCTTTTGTGGTTTTTTTGCTGTTTTTGAGGATTTTCCTTAAACGTAAGGCACCGTTTTTCAGCCCATCATACGCTCAGCACTCTGCCACAAACGGTCTTCAGGAACGGGAGCCACGACATCAATCATTATTTTAGACACCGGGTGCTCGAACTGGATTCGGCGAGCATGCAGACAAATGCTTCCATCAGGGTTAGAACGCTCAGCCCCATACTTGAGATCCCCTTTAATGGGCGATCCCATCTTAGCCAACTGACAACGTATCTGATGATGACGCCCTGTCTGTAAGGCTACCTCAAGCAAATGATAGTTATCCATGCTACCCAACAATCGGTAGTTGAGCACCGAACGCTTGGCTCCACTACGCTCCGAGTTGTAG
>JAFYMV010000011.1 GCA_017548225.1 Bacteroidaceae bacterium
ACTCACGAAATGAGTACAAGGCCATGATTGAGCAACATGGCGGCACCAATGTATCGTCTATTTCCAGCAAAACCAGCTTTATCCTTGCCGGTCGCGATATGGGCCCTGCCAAACTCGAGAAAGCACAAAAACTCGGCGTAGTTATCGTCAGTGAAGAAGAATTCCTCGCGATGATAGAATAGGTAACGCAGGCTACTTTTTCTCAATTGATGAAATGTGAAGAATAAGTGTGTTCCTATCAAATTGTTTTCAGCTAGATTCTATTATTGAGTTGAGATAGAACTTATAAAAAACTACCACTCTGCATTGCAGGGTGGTAGTTATATAAAATATGGGTTAGGGCTTACTTCACACGGAACCAGTCCATAGTGCGACCCAACAGACCGCGCTTATCGAGTGAGCCGCGCACCTTGAGTACATCGCCTTCAACCTTCATGGAGCAGTTGTAGGTCTTACCGTTACCTGGATCATAGATGCTACCTCCGGTATACTCATCGCCTGTTTTCTTGAGACCGCTGAGCATGTTGAGACCGATGAGCTGGCGTGTGCGCAACTTAACATCGGGGTTATTGTTATCTACGGCAGGTGATCCATCTGCTTCAGTGGGGTGTTGCAACCATACGATCTTGCCATTGAAAGCATCGCCTTGCTTGTACACCTCTACGATGGCCGATCCATCTTCAAGTTTCCACTTGCCTACAACATCTTGTGCAAAAGCTGCGCATATGGGCGCGAGCATGAGCATCATTCCGAAAAACAATTTTTTCATAATTTCTTTAGGTTTTTGGTTAAACATTTCGGTGCAAAGGTAGCATATTTGTATATAACACACAAACAATATCATTCGTAATTGTTCACCCTTGTCACTTGTTAAGGAATTTTCTTATCTGTTCAATGCTCATATTCCTGCGTTGAGCATAGTCGTTCAACTGGTCTTCGTCTATCTCTCCGATGGCAAAGTAGTGTGATTGGGGATGGGCAAACATGAGCCCCGATACCGAGCAATGGGGATTCATGGCTCCGTTTTCAGAGAGGGTGATGCCAATGTCTGCAAGGTGTAGCAGTTCGTCGATGAGGAAATTAATCGACTGGTCGGGTAGGCTGGGGTATCCTACAGCAGGGCGTATACCTTGAAATTTCTCGGCATGTAATTCCTGCATGGTCAGCTGCTCCTCCTTGGCATATCCCCAATGATACTTGCGCACCTCCTCATGCATCTTCTCTGCGGTGGCTTCGGCAAGGCGGTCCGACAGGGTGGAGAGTTGAAGGCTGAGGGTTGAGAGGGTAAGAGGGGATGACACCGTAGTGGCAAATATGCCTATCGTATTGGCAATGTCTGCGCCATCTCGCTTGGTTGAGGGTGGGGTGGGCGATATGAAGTCGCTCAAACTCATCGTGTATCCCTCCTTGCCTACATGTTGCTGGCGGAGGAAGGGCATACGCACGCGATTGTCTATGATGATATCGTCACCATCGCTATGGGCAGGGGTAAGGAGGAACAGGGCATGACACATCGGCTCATCAGCCCACTGATGCAACTGCTTGGTTGCTTCATCATATAGCTTCAGGGCTTCGCGTGCCTTGGGCTGCTCCTCTTGGGGGAACGAGGCTATCCATGCGGCACGACATGCCGGGCAGTCATGTATGTTGGCTACGGACGCAAAGCGCGGCTCCATGCCCCAGGCATGGAAATAGTATATCCAGTTGATGTAGGGAACAACTTCATGAACGGTGTAGTGAAGAATTTTGAATTCAGAATTCTGAGTTCTCAAATTCGTATCCTCCTCAAGCAACTCCCCAATCATAAATCAAAAATCATAAATTATAACTCCCCATGAAATTCCATGCGCTCGCCCTTCACGCTTTCGTCAAACTTGCCGTTGGCATATACGGCATGTCCATTGACCCAAGTGTGGGTGATGTCCCAGTTGAAAGTGTGTCCTTCGAAGGGGCTCCAAGCGCACTTGCTCTGTATCTCCTCGGTGCTTACGGTGTGTGATGCATCGGGCTTCACAAGCACGAGGTCGGCACGATAGCCTTCACGGATGAATCCGCGCTCCTTCACCTTGTATAATATGGCAGGGTTGTGAGCCATCTTCTCTACCACTTCGGTGAGGGTGATGATGCCCTCGTCGGCCAGCTCGAGCATGGCAGGGAGCACATACTGTATGGTGGGTATGCCTGATGCTGCCTTTAGGCTTCCGCCCACCTTATCGGCAGGGAGGTGGGGTGCGTGGTCGGTGCCGATAACATCGATGAGTCCGTTGCGTAATGCTTGGCGCAACGCGTCGCGGTCGGCAGCGCTCTTCACGGCAGGATTACACTTGATGCGTGTACCATAGGTGGCGTAGTCGGCATCGGTGTAGTACAGGTGGGGTAGACATACCTCGGCGGTAATCTGCTTGTCCTTGATATCACCCTGTTGGAGCAGCTCCAGTTCGCGTGCGGTGCTGATATGCATGATGTGTATCTTTGCTCCCGTCTTCTTGGCCAGCACTACGGCTTTGGCGGTCGACTGGTAGCATGCCTCCTCACTGCGTATGAGCGGGTGGTAGCTCACATCGGGGTCGTCACTTGCCGTCTCCTCCTTATACTTGGCGGTATTGGCCGATATGATATTTTGGTCCTCACAATGTAGGGCGATGATGTTGGGCGACTCGCTGAAAATGGCTTCGATGCGCTCATCTTGGTCTACGAGCATGCCTCCCGTGCTGCTTCCCATGAAGAGCTTTACGCCACACACCGTCTTGGGGTCTACACGGCGTACCTCCTCGATATTGTCTGTCGTAGCACCGAGGTAGAACGAGTGGTTGACAAGACACTTCTCCTTGGCATCGGCGAACTTAGCCTCTAGTGTTTCTATCGTTGTGGTTTGTGGGTTACAGTTAGGCATGTCCATCACTGAGGTGATGCCTCCTCGTGCGGCGGCACGGCTTTCGGTGTGCATGTCGGCCTTGTGGGTCAATCCCGGATCGCGGAAATGTACATGGTCGTCTATGCATCCCGGTATGAGGTACTGTCCTTTGGCGTCGATGATGTGGTCGGCGGTGATGTCACCCGTTTCGGTGCCGCGCATGATGGCTGCTATGCAATTATCTTTGATAAGTACGCTGCCAATGTATTGTTCGCCCTCGTTGACGATAGTGGCTTGGTGGATCAGTGTGGTCATATGGGTTTAGTGTTTAGAATTTAGTGTATTTAAAGTTTGTTTCTCGATGCTAGATAGCCTCACCCTTTAGGGGGAGGTTGGAGGGGGCCAAAGTCTTTACTCGGGGGAGTATGCCTGTGAGCGCTGCCAGTACGACACCGTAGTTGGTGATGGGTACGCCCTGTTGGCGGGCACGCTCGATACGGCTCAGTACATGTTTGCGGTTAAACATACAGGCTCCGCAGTGTATCACGAGGTGGTAGGGTGTAAGGTCGCTGGGGTAGTCGGCTCCACTGACGACATCAATCTGCAACTCCTCGCCGAAGCGTTTGCGCAGTAGGCGGGGGAGCTTCACGCGCCCTATATCTTCATGTTGTGGTGTGTGTGTACAGGCTTCGGCAATGAGTATACGCGACGATGCGGTGATGCCAGCCAATGCTCGCGCTCCCTCCACGAAGAGCTGTATGTCGCCCTTGTAGCGTGCAAAGAGGATAGAGAACGAGGTAAGCACCGATGCTTCGGGCTTCAACCTATACACCTCCTCGAAGGCTTGCGAGTCGGTAATGATGAGCTCGGGCGGAGCTACGAGTGCTGCCAATGTATCGGCCATACGGTCGGGGGTGCAACAGATGGGAGTGCATCCACGATCAAGCAATTCGCGCAGGGTTTGTACTTGCGGTTGTATGAGTCTCCCCTTGGGTGCTGACTTATCTTGCGGCATTACCAAGAGCACACGGTCGCCCTCTTTACAGAACCCTTCGGTGATGAGTCGCTCCTCGGTAGGGCGTAGCGATACGATGTGCTCCATCAGTTGGGATATGCCCTCGCCCGTGAACGCACTGATGGCGATGACCCTGCACCTCAGTTTGGTGCATATCGCATGTTGCAGGGTGGGGTAGTCTGGATTGGTGTCGATATGTGCCAAGGCTACCACTATGGGTATCTCCCTTACTCGGCACTCCTCCATGAGGCGCATCTCAGCATCGCATTGCTTATCGGTACATAGTATGACGGCAATGTCCGTCTTGTCCAGCACCTTGCCGATGCGTGCTATGCGCTCACTCCCCAATAGGGTATCATCGTCAATGCCCGGAGTGTCAATGAGGATGGCTGCACCGAGTCCGTTAATCTCTATGGCCTTCTGTACAGGGTCGGTGGTGGTGCCTCGTGTGTCCGAAACGATGGACACATCTTGCCCTGCGATGCGGTTGACGAGGGTCGACTTACCTGCGTTGCAGCGTCCCAATATAGCGATATGTGTGCGTTCCATTGAGGTTAGTGTTTAGTGTTTAGGGTGTGTAGAGTTGGCTTCGTAATGTTAGATAGCCTCACCCTTCAGGGGGAGGTTGGAGGGGGCCTCTTCTTAAAACCTAAAATCTCTCTTTCCCTCCACTATTTCTTGTAGACGGCGGTGAGTAATCTCGCGTATCTTATCTGACGGAATCTCTTGTGCCAGTCGCTCTATCATCTGCTTGCCAGCCGCCTTCACCTCGGGCGAAGCATAGTCTTCGAGGTATTCGGCCAGCGTCATCAATGCGTTAGGGGCGCAGCAGTTACCTATCTGTCCGCTCTTGGCCAGCGCCATGAAGCGGTCGCCCGTGCGACCTTCGCGGTAGCATGCCGTGCAGAAGCTCGGGATGTATCCCAGTTCGAGCAGCCAACCCACGATTTTATCCAATGTGCGGTGGTCTGAGATGTCAAACTGTGCCGACTCCTCTGCATTGTCGATGCCCTCGGCATAGCCTCCGACGCTCGTCTTCGAGCCACCGCTGAGTTGCGATACACCCACATCGAGCACCATCTCGCGTGAACGCTTTGATTCGCGTGTCGAGACGATCATTCCCGTGTAAGGCACCGCCAAGCGCAGTACCGCCACGATACGGCGGAATACCTCGTCGGTCACGGCATTGGGGAAGTCCTTCGGGTCAATGTCATCGGCAGGGCGTATGCGCGGCACACTGATGGTGTGAGGCCCTACGCCGAATCGAGACTCTAGGTGTTCGGCATGCATAAGTATGCCTACCACATCGTATCGGTAGTTGGTGAGTCCGAATAGTGCTCCTATGCCCACATCATCAATGCCACCCAGCATGGCGCGGTCCATCGCTTCTGTATGGTATGCCCAATCACTCTTAGGCCCTGTCGGATGTAGCTGCTCGTAGGTGGCGCGATCATAGGTTTCCTCGAAGAGGATGTAAGTACCTATGCCTGCCTCCTTGAGCCGACGGTAGTTCTCCACCGTGGTGGCTGCGATATTCACATTTACACGGCGTATAGCCCCGTTCTTGTGGCGTATGGAATAGATGGTTTTGATGGACTCCAATACATATTCTATGGGGCTCATCTTGGGATGCTCTCCTGTCTCCAGTGCCAAACGCTTATGTCCCATGTCCTGCAGAGCTATTACCTCGCGGCGTATCTCCTCCTGTGTCAGTCGGCGGCGTGGTATATGCTTGTTCTTGGCATGGTAGGGACAGTAGACGCAACCATTCACGCAATAGTTTGATAGGTATAGCGGGGCAAACATCACGATGCGATTACCATATATACGCTCTTTAAGTTGTCGAGCAATACCATACATGCGCTCCTCCAGCTCCTTGTCTTGCACCTCAATCAGCACGGCCGCTTCACGGTGCGAGATGCCTTTGCCTTGCTCGGCCTTATTCAATATTTCTTCAATCAAGGCCTTGTCGTCGCGATGCTCGCGTGCATATTCCAGCGTGGCGCGTATTTCCCCATCGTGGATAAACTCCTCCGCTCGTTCAGACTTGGCATTGTATACTATATTTTTGTATTCCATGATACATCTACATTATGCTGCGAAGTTACGAATAAACGAGCGAAAAAGCAAAGCTTGCTTTTGTTTTTCACTGCGAGTGCCGAGTAACTCGCTGAAGGCAAGTACGAATAAACTTCCTTTCCTTATAAGAAGTCTGAAGAATGGTGTGGAGAATTATTGCATAAATATTTAATAAATTATTTAAAAATAAACTTAAGTATTCTATAAATTGTTGAAAAAAACGTACCTTTGCCAGGAAGTATACATTCAAAAATGTATGAATAAATTTATTAATAATACTAAAACCATGAATCAGAAATTAAAAGGTTTGTTTCTTCTGCTGCTAGTAGCGGTATCCGCGAAGGCACAACAGATTGAGCATGGAAAGGTTTACTATTTTGAAAATGTAGCTAAACCAGACAAGTCAATGGTAATTACAGCAAATGATGGTATTACTGTAGCCATTACCGATACGGATGACTACAATCAACTATGGTATGTGTCTCGGAATAGTGACAATAGTTATAGCTTGAGAAATTTGGGAAGTGGTCGTTATTTGCGCAGTTCTAATGCTACATCTGCGAGGTGGACGATGGTCAGAGAAATCGATGACAATTGTAAGCTTCTTTGTAAATCGGCAGGGTTAGGTTATTCGTTTATTGCCACGAATAGTCCATATGCAAATAGTATATATGAATTATATGGATCTCACTATATGCACTATGGAGAAAACCAAGATGCTGTAGTTTGTTGGAGTACAGATGCTGAAGCTACCCAATGGAAATTTCGAGAGGTAGGTGTTGATAGTGATGTCTTGGAAGCTAATTGGAAAGAGTTGGAAAGTGTTGACCCTAGTGCAGAAGCCATTGCTACATATCAAACTGCCTTGAATAATCTTTTTAGCGACAAGTCTTGTACAGCACTGAAGAAATCGTTTGCATCTGAGGCTGCGGTAAAGGATGATGCAGACTATAAGGCGTTGTCTACAACCTTGCAAGAAATGGTGCTCAAGGTGTATAACAATAATTGGACAGAAGCTAACTATAATAATGCCAAACCCTCTTGGGAGACTTCTTATGCTAAGAAGTATCGTGTGCAGCTCTATGAACCCTACAACGAACCAGAAGCTGCATCCCAAGCTTTGGGGATAAACGCTCACACCAATCTGAACAATCCAACAGGTGTCTTTGCTAATGCCCGTGAAGTAATCTATGTGATGGTCGGAGGTACTATCAAGGAAGGGGCGTCGCTTTATATCTCTTCGTATTCGGGTAATGGTAAACCAGGTGGTTATGCAGATGGAATTGAGTTGAAAGAAGGACTTAATGTGCTTCCTTCGTTTACTGAGGGTAATAACTATGTCATTAATTATGTAGTGCATACATTCGACACTTCTAATGGAAAGAAGGGTAATGCAGCCAAGGCACGCAAACTCTCAGATTATGATGATTTGAAGATACATATCGAAGGTGGCTATATCAATGGTTACTGGAACAAGATGGGAGACGCACTCTATACTCCCGATACCCATGAAAATTGGAACTATATTGAGGCTCGCGCCACACAGACCACAGTGACCGTACTTGGTGAGTATATCACTTTGCAGTTCCCCTTGCGAGAAGCGATTGATAATGAAGGACGCACCAATAATGGTTTGGCCTACTATTTGGCGCAGGCGGATATAAATAAGGTTATCAATGAGTGGGACAACATCATGATGTGGGAACGCTTCCTATTGGGTGTGCTTGATGAGGCTACTACTAAAGACACAGAGAAGAATGTGATATCTCCTTATTCTGGCCAATTGGTCATCGATTACATAGGTGATGATGTCTATGGTTATGGTGACTACTACAATGTGCATGGTTTGTCATACGGTATTCCCAAGAGTTATATGTATGGTAGTTGGGACCATTGCGGTTATCACTACAATACGATGCAGAGCATTATCGTGAATATGCTGACCGATGCAGGTTCGCATTGGGGCCCTGGTCATGAGATTGGTCATCAGCATCAGACGCTTATCACAATGCGTGGTGAGACCGAGGTGAGTAATAACCTCTTTGCCAATATGGTGTTGTGGTACTTTGGTGAGACAACCTCTCGTGTAAATGGTTCAGAAGGTTCTTTGGAACATGTTCTTGCTAACTTTAATTTAGAGAACGGACACTACTTGACTAATAACATTTGGGCGATGACTCACATGTACTACAAGTTGTTCTTGTATTATCATGTATTGGGTCATGATTCAAAGTTTTATCCTCGCCTCTTTGAAATGTTACGTCAAGATCCGATGTCTGGTAAAGATGACACAGTAGATGGCGATAGGGCACAATTGCATCTTTATAAAAAGGTATGTCAAGCAGCGGGAGCAGATCTTACGGAATTTTTCCGTGCGCATGGCTTCTTCAGACCTTTGGATGGATTCGTAATGGGTGATTACGGCACCTCTACTTATTACATGACACAAGAACAGATAGATGCTGCAATTGCTGAGGTGAAAGCATGGGGCTATGATGAGAATCTTTCTGTACTCTTTATCAACGATGCTACAGGCGAAACTATCAAGAGTCATAAGGGAGATAACCTTAATCTCTATAACGAGACTACCATTTGTGCTGAGGTGGGTAGTTATGCTTCATTTAAAGAAAATACTACTTCTGATTATACCTACAGCATGGTAGGAACTACAATGATGATGATGGGTGAGGGGGGTATAGGCTTTGCTATTTTCAATGAGAAGAATGAACTTATGGCCTTCTCTAATATGAAGACATTTACCATTTCTGAAGAGTGTGCCGCTGCCATTGCATCTGGCAAGGCTAAAGTGAAGGCTGTTAATGCAGATAATTCGACTGTTGAAGCTATCGATGTAATGGATACCGACCAAACCAATAATAAATATGCTGCGTTGAGACTGTTGCTTGCAGAGGTATCCAATCTGTTGCAATATGTAGATGATAGTAATAGTAAACCTGGATTCTACAAGGCTTCGGTTTTGGTGACTTTACAGAGCGTTTATGAAAATGCATTGCTCGTGTACGAGAATAAAGAGGTAAACTCATATAAGGCAACATTCAGTGTGTTGTCACAAGAATACACCAAGGTAATTGCATTGAAAACTGGTAAAACGCCCTTTCTACCTGGTAGTACCTATGTGTTGACCAACAAGAAGTATCCTACAACAGCCATGACTCTCTCTGCTAATGGTATGATGTGTGTTGATGTAAACAACAGCAGCATGTCATCTGCACGACAGTGGACATTTGAGGCAACCAGCGAGAAGGATGTCTATTACTTGAAGAATGGTAGTAACTATCTGGGAAGCTTGTTGAAGAGTACTCAGGTAGGTGTTACAGCGAAAGAAACAGCCTCTCGCTATAAGTTGTATGACTTGGGGAAGGGCCTATGGGCATTGCAGTGTCAGAATGATTCGGAAGAATTACAGTCGCTTCACTGTGAAGGTAATAAATATAATATTGTAGGATGGTCGCATACATCTGCTGAGGATGACGGTTCATGGTGGTACCTTACTGCCACATATATAAACGAATCAATGCTTCCTCTTTATGATTTGCAGGAATTGATTATCAAGACTGAGGATTTAGTAGATGAGGTGTCTGCAGATGACAAATATAAGAATTTCATTACCGTCAGTGAGATAAATGAGATTCGTGCATATTTGGAGTCTGCACAACAAAAATGTAATGCAGGCTCCGTTACGACAGCGGATGTTGAGGCAATGCAGGAACAGTACAACAAAGTCTTCTTGGCATATAGTAATGCGAATAATGAAGAGTTCAATGCTGCAAAGGAAGAACTGGAAACTTTGATTAGCAGTGTTAATAGCCTAATTAACTCTTGTGGTACAGTGACCTACATCCCTGGCAACTATCAAGAGGCGTTAGACTTGCAGGCGACAGATCCTACTGGTTATAACTATCTATCTACTAATGCTCCTGAAACCCTTCCCGACGAAGCAGAGTTGTTACAAATAAGTCATTTGATAGACAATGATAATTCTACTTATTTCCATAGCGCATGGTCATGGGCTGTAGGTGCTGCGCATCATTTAAAGGTTGACTTGGGAAATGGAAAAAGTCTAAAGGAGTTCACTTTTACCTACACTACAGGTAAAAGACCATTCCCATACGAGATTAAAGTATATGGAAGCAACAATGATGTATCTTATACTCATTTAGCTACCTTCTCGAAAAATGCTTCAGGGCTTCCAACTACAAATGAAGGAACAGATGATTATAGAGCATCGTGGACCTCTCCGACAATATCTTCTGATGTAGCATATCGCTATTTGCGTTTTGATGTAACTGAATCTGGAGGAAAATATTCTAATCCTACTCCTAAAGGTGAATATTGTTTTTCAATGTCTAATTTCGGGATAACAGCAAAAAGGGAAACTGAAAGTTATACCGTGGAGTTGGGCGATAATGTGGGTAATGTGACAGAGGAGTTGTTGTTGGCAACTTATAAGGCCGCTCAAGAAGCGCAGGCAGTGGGCAATAGTGCTATTATTAAGGAGCAGTTGCAAGAGGCGATTAATGAACTCCAAGATCAATATAGCGAATTGTATTTAGCAAAAGACAATGCCCTTAAGGATATGCTTAGCGAGTGGATTGTGCGTATTGACGAACTGATTGCTCTCTGTGGTGCGGTAACACCTGACGGAAATGGAGATTATATTGCTACACTTTTCCCTGCCACAGCTGGTGATGTTACCGAAGAACTTTTGCTCGAAGTCTATATAGCAAGCGAGCAGGCAAAAGCATTGTTGGACGATGGTACGAAAACAGAGTTGGAGCAGGCTACAGAGGCGCTGATGGCGTTGTACGAAACGTTGGATATTGAGCGACAGTCTACAGTCAAGTCAACACTTCGTGCAGAACTTCGTGCATTGATTAATCAGACTGAGGAATTGATGGACAAGTGCGGTACAATTGTGTTTGGTGAGACAGAATATTACAATCCTGTGGCTTTGCAGACCACACAGTCTGATGCAGCCTTCTATCTTTCGACGAATGCTCAGGAAAGTAGCGAAGGCCCTATAGCAAACTTGTTGCAAGACGCTGACTTCTTCCATAGTTCATGGAGTAAAGAGATTGGTGCTGCTCACTACTTGCAAGTCGACATGGGTGATGGGTATGCATTGGATAAGTTTGCCTTTAGTTATACTACGAGAGATAATGGAGACTATGGTCCTCATCCCTCAGTTATCGTAGTATCTGGAAGCAATGATAAGGATGGTTCTTTCGTAGAGTTGGCTACATTTGATTCAGGATTGCCTACTGAGGGAAATACCACTTGGAATGCAACGAATGAACATGTGATTACCGCATCGCAGGCTTATCGCTATTTGCGCTTTACGGTGACTCAGTCATTTGGCTATAATGGCTCTAAGCATAAGGAATCAAATGAATACTACTTTGCGATGTCTAGATTTGCTTTGTTTGATGTTGCCTATAGTGCCAATTATTATGCGGAGTCGTTGAATCCTTATGGTAGTGTTACTGAAGAGCAATTGCTCGAGGTGTTCTATATGAAGAATGCAGCAGAAGAGTTGGCTGAAAGTTCAGTAGTTAAGGATGCACTTGAAGCACAAATTGCCGATTTGCAGGAGTTGTACGATGCATTACTCAATGCTCACAATGATAATAGCTATCTACCTGTAGCCCTCACTACGAATATGGAGTCTCCTGCACTTTATATGTTGTACAGTCAGCGTGGTGACAATAAAGTATTGCAATACAATCCAGCAAGTGGTCATATGCTTGATATTGTAGATGTTTCTGATGAGGCTAATGTAAAACAACTTTTCTACTTCACGGTAGGCGAGAAGAGAGGTCAAGTATATATGCATCCCTTTGTCGCAGGTGAACAGGTGTTGGCAGCAAATGATATTAGTAAAGGTGCAGAAAAGGTATTTGTAAGCGATAAACAGGCTACGGAAGCTATGCAGTGGACATTTGCCGAAGAATCTATTGACAATGTCGTGTGGTATAGTCTTAAGGTAGCCGAACAACCTCTCTACTTTAGTAATTATGGTGGTGGAAGCAATAAAATGGGCTTTTTTGATTCAAAAGACCAAGGTTCACGCTTTGTCTTTACCCCAGTTGAAATGGAGGGTAGCAGTGCTTATCATTCATTGAGAACATACTACGATGAGGCAGCGAAAGATGTTAGTAGTAATAATCCCGGTTATTATCGTTCTTCGCAAGCTTACGATGAGGCTTATGCAACAGCTAGCGAATTATTTGAAGGTACTTCGGACTATGCAGCTTATCTCTTGGCATATCATGCTTTGCGTGTTGCTAACGAAGCTTTAGAGGAGTTGATTCTTCCCGAAGAGGGTAAGTTCTATGTCATACGCTCGGCGCATGATGGTTATGCAAAAGATGCTTTGATGCATACTAATTCTGCCGACAATAAGATGTATTGGGGTAAAAAGGAAACTGATGCAGGCATAGATGCTACAGCTATTTGGAGCTTTGTTCCTACCAATGATGGAGCATTCCAAATTTACAACTACGAAACGGGCAAATCGATCAATGATTTTTCATCTCCTTTGAGCAGTACTGCAGGAAAAATTGTGATCGAATCCTTGTCTCCCGATGGACAAGTAAGTTTCGGCAACAATGGTCTGATGCATGCGGCGTTTGGTGGTGATATTGTAGTCTATCCAGGTGGTACTAATTCCGCTTCTGCTTGGCGTATCGAAGATGTAACTCATACAACAGGTATTGACGCTATAAAGATAGGTGGTGATGCCGTTATATATGACTTGTATGGTCGTCGCGTAGTCAAAGTCGTTGTTTCGGGACTTTATATCATCGATGGAGAAAAGCGCTATATACAAGTAAAGTAGTTTCTTGATAGATGGTTGACCAAAAGAGCGGTGAGAATTCTCACTGCTCTTTTTTGGGCGTAATAATATAATGTGTCTCATGGGGTGGGGCGTTATAAGCGTAGTAATTATTTTGCTCCGCACTTTGTTTGCAACTCTCGACCGTCCTCTCTCTTATTGATGTCACCTATCCTGCTGAAATATACGCTATATAGCAGAGTAATAAACTTTTATTTTTGGCTTGGCATGGAAGCGCACGAATGGATTATCGTACACCTCCATTGCTTTAATATGTACAATATGTAACCATCACAACATCCTTGTCAGGGCAAAAATAACGAAACGAAGACTACAATGTAATTTTAATTGTCAATTGTCATTTGTCAATTAGATTTCCTCCTTGCCAGGCCAAAAATAAAAATCCTTTACTCACGCTCATAGTAAGTAGCGCAAAAAATGGAAGGCTCCAAAAATAAAATTGGAGCCTTCCATTTTTAAAAATCTCTTTGTCCATTTTTTTTATTGCAAGGCTCCAATTTTAGAATACTGTACTTGCTTGAAAATTAGTGTGTAGTTTCCTAATTTAGGTGGTCAGTTCTGAGGTTTATTCCTATAGCAGGTTTTCATGATTTTGTCTTGTTCCTATCCTTGGTTGACAGGTTATAAATGCAATGCACAAAGTCTATTATGATGTTGCCAATAACAATTACACTGTTTTTAACATTATTTGTTTTAACTTTGTTAAAAAGAACAGGTCAAACCCATTTATTGTTAAAAAATCCGTACCTTTGTATGATTTTTAGCTATGCTAAAGCAAAAAACTAGATAATATCATTAATTAACTAAAACCATGTATCATTTAAGAAAACTAAAAAGCTTGCTTCTGCTGCTATTGGTTGCCGTTTCGGCTAGGGCGCAGATTAGCGAGGGAAATGTTTACAACTTTGTAAACGTGGGAAACAACACCCAGTCGATGTATGTTGCTGCGAATGGTAATGTGTCCATTACGCGCACCAACACGGGTAATTATGATCAGTTGTGGTATGTGTCTAAGAACAGTGACAATAGTTACAGTTTGAGAAACTTGGCTAATGGTTTCTATTTGCGTAGCTCTAATGCCACTTCGTCTAAGTGGACGATGGTAGAAGCCATCGATGACAATTGTAAGTTCTCTTGTACGAGTGCAGGCGATGGCCACACGCTCCGTGCTACGAACACAACCGATGGATTCCATTACATGCACTACGGTGCAAACCAAGGTGCTGTGGTTTGTTGGGAAAGCAGTGCTGTTGCTACACAATGGCAAATAACTTCTGTGAGTTTCAGTGAAACAGACCTGACTGCCAATTGGCAACGCTTAGCAAATATTTCTACTCAATTGAGCAATGAAAGTGTCTATCAAACGCATCTTGATAACCTTTTTGCCGACAAGGCGTGTACACAGTTGGAGAAATCGTTTGCTTCAGAGTCTGCCGTGACTTCAGATGCTGACTACTTAGCTTTGCCTGTAGCCTTGCAACAGATGGTGCTCAAAGTGTATAATGAGACCACTAATGAAGATAGCTGGGCTGAGGATAACTATGACGATTCAAAACCAAATTGGGATGCCGACTATGCCAAGAAGTACCGCGTGCAGTTCTACGAGCCCTACAATGAACCTGAATGTGCTGCTTCAGCATTGGGCTTGAATGCACATACCAACTTGAATAACCCGACAGGTATCTTTGCTAATGTGCAAGAGCTGTTGTATGTAATGGTTGATGAAGAAATCGAGGATGGTTCATCACTCTATCTGGCATCATATACCGGACATGGTAAGTTGGGGGGATATAAAGAGGGTGTTGAGTTGCATCAAGGTCTTAATATTATACCTTCGTACGTAGTTGGCAACAACTATTGCATTAACTATGTGGTGCACACCTTTGACACTTCAAAAGGTAAGGGTAACAAGGCCAAAGCACGCAAGCTGTCTGACTATGCTGACCTGAAGATTCACATCGAGGGTGGTTACATCAACGGCTATTGGAACAAGATGGGTGACTACAATCAAACGGATAACAATGTGCTTTATGCTCCCGATACCGATGCTGATTGGAATTATATAGAGAATCGTGCCACACAAACTGATGTGACCGTATTGGGAAAATATATTACATTGCAGTTCCCCCTCACAGATGAAGGCACTATTGACGATAAGGGATTAGCTAGCTATTTTAACGAAAAGGTTTCTATAACTGCTTCTATTAACGAGTGGGACAATGTGATGATGTGGGAGCGTATCGTATTGGGTGTGCTTGATGAAGAAACTACTAAGGCAGAAGCAAAGAAATCGCCCTATTCTGAAAAGCCCTATGTGTTTGATTACATTGGTGACGATACCGATGGCTATGAGAGTGGCTATGGCGACTATTATAATGTGCATGGCCTATCGTTCGGTACTGAAGGTGGTTATATGTATGGTGGTTGGGATCACTGTGGTTATAACTTTAGCACGATGAATGATATCATGGTAGAGATGACGAAGAGCTCTGGTGCACACTGGGGCCCCGCTCACGAGATTGGTCACCAGCATCAAGGGTTGCTTACCGTGAACGGACTTACCGAGGTAACCAACAACCTCCTCTCTAATATCGTGCTGTGGTACTTTGGTACGACGACATCGCGTGTCAATGGTAGCGCATTGGAGCCTATTATGGAGGTGTTCTCAACTGAAGGGACTGACTTCTTTAGCACCAATGCCAATGTGTTTATCACTACGCAGATGTACTACAAACTCTTCCTCTACTATCATGTGCTGGGTCATAACCCGAAGTTCTATCCCAAATTGTTTGAATTGCTTCGCCAAGATCCGATGAGTAGTGGATACTATCAGCAGGGTTCTACATCAATTCTTCATTTCTATAAGAAGTGTTGCGAGGCTGCAGGTGAAGACCTTACCGAGTTTTTCCGTGCATATAGCTTCTTCAGTGTGATGACCGACCGCTTGGTGGGTGACTATGGCAACTCGGAATATACCCAGACACAGAAGGATATCGATGACGCCATCGCAGAGGTAAAGGCTATGGCCGCAGAGAAGGGTTGGAAACAGAACATCGCTGTGCTCTTTATCAATGACGATACAGGCGAGAAGATCTTGAGCCATAGAGACGATGTGGAATATCTCCAACCTTATGAGAGTGCCGACTCTGAACTGGGTTGCTATGCTTCGTATGTTAATACAATCGAGCCTAACTACACTTATACAATTACAGGTAACACCGTGACCATGACAGGTGAGGGTGGTACTGGTATTGCTATCTTCAATAAGAATGGTGAACTTATCGGTTTCTCTGATAATAAGACC